>DATGOF010000520.1:0-7366 GCA_035306285.1 Acidobacteriota bacterium
GGCCCTCTCCGGATGGGCGGGAGCTATATCGGCATGGGTCCGGCAGAAAAAATCCGTCTACTGCTTCTTCGACAATGACCAGGCGGGATATGCGGTGCTCAACGCCCATGAGTTGCTGGAGATGTTGTCCTCCCAGGGCGCGTAGCGAAAAAGGCTTCCGAATAGGTCGCGGACAGGACACAGGAAAGCAGCACTCAGGATGGCTTGAACCACCGCAAAAATTCGTGCCGTATGGTCAGGTCAAACGGTATGTCTCAGCGACTCGCTACGCCCCGTCTTTCGATAGCGACGGTGGTTTGATTTCGAGCTGTCACTGCCGGGAGGCGTTTTCAAGGAAAGGGCTTAACGCCCGTAGTGACAGTTGCTGCGGTTCCGGTAGCTAGCCGGCTGATTACCTCTTCTCGTGTCGAAATTGGCTGAGAAGCTTTTTCCAGCGCTCCCAGCCTTCGGTTCGGGCCCGCCGGTTGGCAGGGTCGGCTGAGGGCTCGGCTCCGCTGCGCATGAAACCGTGACCGGCGCCGTCGTAGGTGACGGGCTCGAAGGTCTTCCCGGCCTTTTTCATGAGCTCCGCGGTGACGGGAACAGTAGCGTTGACCCGAGTATCATTACCCCCGTAAAAGCCGTACACTGGACATTGAATATTCTGAACGGCACTCAATTCATCCGGACCACTGCCGTAGAAGACATAAGCAGCAGCTATGTCGACACCACTGGTAGCGAAGCGAAAAGTCTGACTTCCACCCCAGCAAAAGCCGGATACGGCGACAGTCCCATTAGCGGCCGGCAGCCGGCGAGCATACTCGACGATCGCCTTTAAATCAGCCGTTACCTGTTCGGGTGAAAGCTGATAGATCGCCTCGCGAGCCGCATCTGTGCCGGCGAAGGTACTCCGGGTTTCTTTCGGGTAGTGGCCCGATAACAGGTCGGGAGCGATTGCGATGTAGCCGGCGGCTGCCAGATCGTCGGCAACCGTCCTCACCCAATCGGTCAACCCTCGGTTCTCGTGGATGACGATGACCACCGGTGTTTTTTGATCGACTTCCGGATAGACGACAAAGGAATAGACCTCCCGGCCGGCGTACTCTACCGTCACCCACTCTTGATGTCGAGGGGACTCATTGAGCTGTTTCAGGGCCCAATCCTGAGCCGGTAACATTAGCGTCAAGACTGCGAAAGTGGTAAAAGCGACCATCGACGCCTTCATAGCGAGTCCCCTCCCTGGACCTTCTTCCTGGAACTAAACCGACTAGTTTAGTTCTTTGATGTAGATGTTCTTGAACTGCACCAGGCTGGGTGCGGATGTCCACTCTCCGTTCTTCAGCGAACCATGGTGCTGCAAGCCGATCGGACCACGTTCCGGAATTCCCGGCAACTGCGCGTTATCAATAACCAATTTATCATTCAGTCGTACCGTCATCCGATCCCCTCGCAGGGTAATTTCGAATGTATTCCATTCACCAATGTTGTTATCGGCATTGGTCAGTGGCGTGACAGCCTTGCGGACTTCTGCCGGCATCGATTTATCCATGCGATAACCGTATACTTCTCCGGAACCAATGGGCCAGCACCAGATGTTTGCCTGGGCCTTACCGAAGCCACGAGGTAAAATGCCGGAGTCTGCGTCAGGCACAACCATACGAATCTCTTCCCCGTTTTCATCCAGCTTGTGGGTGCCGTCCGGCTTTATGATAGGTACCCTGGCGTTCTTGTAAGGCGTCGATTTGATGCGCCAGTCGATGAGTAACGTGAAATCTCCAAATTCTTTCTCGGTCCAGAGACTCTTATCCCCTTTTGCTTCGCTGAGAGCATCGTAATCGATCACTCCGTTCACGACCTTCCAGTGACCGCCATCACCTTCAGGAACTTTCCAGCCGCCCAAGTCCTTGCCGTTGAAAAGTGCAGTAAAACCGGGCGGGGCTACATTGTCCTGAGCCAGGGCAGTCGCCGGTAAAATCCAGGCAATTGCCCCAAGAATAAGAGTGACCAGGCCAAGGCCAGTCGCCGTTCGATTAACGGTCATCCTCCATCCTCCTTTTCCAACCTAAATCTAATTCAATTCCTTATCAGCTTCCATCGAAGCGCAGCTTACCCGCACGCGCGGGACCTATTCTGAATGAGCCAATAATCTACCCTGGACACAGAAAAGTAAAGATTATCGCTGCCTTGTATTCTAGTAGCATTGGAAAACCCGTTCCTGTCTGGTATCAAACTGGCAATTCCCTACCACTGCATCGCCACAACCGAAGTATGACGCGACGAGGCCAGGGATTGAAATGAAGGAGGTTGCACCGGGTAGCGGAGAAAATCCCAGAGCTGTCATAGAAATCACCAGCGCTGCAGCTTTCAAAAGTTCTCCAGTGGGTCCTCTTCCCGCTTTTGTCGGGACAGGAAGGAATGGAGAAGCCCGAGCGCTGGGTCGGATCGCTCAGCTGAGCCTATGTACAGTCACTGGGGATCAGCTTAAGTGTTGGAAAGTAGAGTCCGTTGGATGAGTTCCAGCAACACTCTCGGTCGGAGAGGCTTCTGTATGAAACCGGCAATGCGTTTGCCGGCAAGCCGCGAAGAAATTTCCTGTTCATGGTAGCCGCTCATTAAGATTACAGGCACCTTGAGACTTTTGCGGCGCATCTGCCGGAGAACCTCCTCTCCTGTCATTCCAGGCATGATCAGGTCCAGAACAACGAAAGAAATGTCTTTTCCGTTCTCCTCGAGAATTCGCAAACCGCTCTGACCATCATTGGCAACGATAACTTCAAACCCGACTCCGGAAAGTGTACTGCGTACAACGCCCCTCACTGCCTCCTCGTCGTCCACCACTAAAACAGTGCCCTTTCCAATTCGCCCTTCTAAATCAGTTCGTTTCTCAACATCAGGTTGGATGATTCTCTCACTGGCGGGGAGAAGGACCTTGAAAGAGGTGCCACTTCCTTCTTCGCTGTAAACCCGGATGGCTCCTTTGTGACTTCGAACGATACCGAGAACCGCAGCAAGTCCTAAGCCGCGACCGGAGAGTTTGGTTGTAAAAAAGGGATCGAATATCCTCTCTCTGGTCGCTTTACTCATCCCACAACCGGTATCCGAAATTTCCAGGTAGACGTAATGTCCTTCGGGGAGTTGCTCAGCCAGAAAAGCTTCTGAAAGATAGCGATGATCGCACTCGAGTGAACCTGTGGTTATGGTGATGATTCCATTCTCGTTGCCGATTGCATCGGAGGCATTGGTAATCAGGTTCATTATCACCTGGCGAATCTGGGTGGCGTCGCCATCAACCGCCGGCAGACCATCTTGAAGGTGCGTCTTGATAAGCGCTGACTTGGAAATGGACAAGCGAAGTAGCTCGAACATTTCGCGGATCATTGCATTCAGGTCCATGGGTTCATGAACGAAGCGACCCCTACCTGAGTAAGCGAGAAGCTGTTTGCAAAGCTCGCTGGCACGTACAGCAGATTTCTGGATCGCTTCTAGAAACTCTCTAGCAGGAGAAAGGGGAGACAGTTCGAGAAGCGCCAGATCCGCGTTCCCCAGTATTCCCGTCAGTAAGTTATTGAAGTCGTGAGCAACTCCTCCGGCCAGCACACCCAAACTCTCCATTCTCTGGGCCTGTTGAACACGGTCCAAAAGATCTCGGTGTTCTTTTTCAAGTTGCCGTCGTGCCGTGATGTCCACGATTACGGAGAGAACGAAGTTACCCTGGGCGGTTTGAATGGGGCTTAATCCAATCTCGACCGGAAACTCTGTTCCATCCTTACGGAGCGCGTACAGTTCACGTCCGGCGCCCATAGGTCGGGCCGAAGGAGCCCGCTCGTATTCCCTCCTATACGTGGAATGGTGCTTTCGGTATCGGTTCGGAATCAGCGTCTCAATCGGTGCACCGACCAGTTCGGCTGCCGAGTAGCGGAAGTACTCCTCGGCCTTGGGGTTCATCATGAAGATGCGGCCATCCTCCTGGGTAATCACAATTGCACTGGGAGTCGCTTCAAAAACACTGCGAAAAATCTCTGAAAGTGGCATCGACAGTTCCTTTAGCAAGCTCGGCGCGGCCTCGTCATTTCTCGATGTTCCCGGAGCCGGTAAGGCCATAACCGGATGACGTGATCCCCTCCAAAGGCTTGATACTGCAAGACTGGCTTACCAAATACAAGTCGAAAATAACAACTTGTGAGTTTCCAAAACGGATTTTAACGAAGCCGCCGCAAAACTAGCAAGACAATGGCTAAGACAGGAGCCGCCAGAATTGCTCCAACTGGCCCGAAGAAAAGGGCACCGAGGATCATTCCTGCAAGTACCAGCAAGGGATGCAGACGTAGCTCCATTCCCAATATTTTTGGGGTGAGATAAAAGGACTCGAGCAACTGAACAGCCAGAATCAAAAGCAGGGTCCAGAGAACCTGTGCGAGTGTGCCGCCGGTGAGGAACAGGACGAGGAGGGGAAGAATCGCCGCCAGCAAGACACCCAGTATGGGAATCCAGTGACAGAGACCGGAGAAGAAAGCAATCAGCCACCAAAGAGGAATGCGAATCCAATAAAAGCCAATCCCGTAGACCCCCATCATGATTAGAGAGATTAAGAACTGGCCACGGACAAATCGTCCAAGCGTCCGCACAATGTCGATAGACAATGGCGCCTTTCTCTGCTCCTGGGAAAGTGCTGGTTTTCGGCTGACGTCCTTCACAACAGACTCAAGACTCCAACAAGATTCTTTTGGCTCGATCTGTGGACCCCTAAACTGGCCCCGGCTTTAAAGGAAAAGCTTTACAAATCAGTATGAGCTACCAATGATGTTATCGTGAAATCCTTCAAACTGGCATTTTTGTTCGTCGCTTTGCTCCAGATACATTGCGCCCAGAGTAGGGTAGACCTGCTGATTCGTAATGGAACGGTCGTTGATGGAAGCGGAAAGTCTGGCCAGGTACAAAACGTTGCAATCAAGGATGGACGAATTTTTTCAGTGGGCAGCGAGGATCTACCGGCAATCCGCGTAATCGATGCTGGCGGCCTGGTGGTTGCGCCGGGGTTCATCGACGTTCACAGCCATGCCGATCGTGAGCTGCTCAATCAGCCGGATAATCACAATAACATTCGTCAGGGAATAACTACTGTTGTCACGGGTAACTGCGGGCACTCTCCCGTTGACATCGATGACTTCTTTAAGCGTCTCGAAGCAATTGGGTCAACCACCAATGTAGCAGCGCTGGTAGGACACAACAGCATCCGGTTGGCCGTCATGGGGTCGCGGGCTGCCGAAGCTTCCGAAGACGAACTACGTCAGATGGAGGAACGTATACGGTCAGCGATGACAGCGGGCGCTCTTGGGCTCTCCACCGGCCTCCTGTACCCTCCCGGGACTTTCGCGAGTTCAGAAGAAGTCATTGCGCTCGCCAGAGTGGTCAAGGAATTCGGCGGTATTTATGCCTCTCACATTCGCAATGAAGAACATCAAGTATGGCAGGCTGTGGATGAGGTGCTGAGAATAGGGGAGGAAACCGGGATCCGGGCTCAGATCTCACATGTCAAACTTGCAGCTGACGCCCATTGGGGCAAGGCCGTCGAGTATCGGTCAGTTCTCGAGGAAGCACGAAACCGGGGCGTTCTGGTACGTGCAGATCAGTATCCGTATACGGCCGGTAGTGCAACACTGGAGAACATCCTTCCTCGATGGGCATTGGATGGCGGTCGAGAGGCCTTTCTGGTGCGAGCTAAGGATCCGGAGACGCGAGCCAGGATGCGCCAGGGAATCATCGAAGGAAGACTGGCCTCCGCTCGCGGCTTGAACCGGGCTGAAATTGTCTATATTGCCCGATGTAGGGCTCACCCCGAATGTGAAGGCAAAAATCTTGCCCAGCTCTGCGAAGAAAGGGGCCTTTCAAGCTCTCCGGAAAACGCAGCCGAAGTAGCCATTAGTCTGCTCGAAGATGGTTCGGTTTCCGCCGTTAATTTCTTGATGAGTGAGCCTGACGTACGGACTTTCCTGCAAGACCCCGAAATCATGATTTCAACCGATGGCAGCGTGACCACATTGGGTGAAGGAGTACCTCACCCCAGGAACTATGGCACCTACCCGCGACTGTTGGGACATTATGTCCGGGAAGAGAAGGTGCTGACGCTGGAAGAAGCAGTTCGTAAGAGCACTTCTCTGCCGGCCAGCCAGATGCAATTAACAGACCGCGGTACCCTGGCGGTGGGGAACTGGGCTGATATTGTGATTTTTGATCCCGCAACAATTATTGACCGGGCTACTTTCGAAGATCCCCACCAGTACCCGGAGGGCATTCATTACGTGATAGTCAATGGCGAGGTTACGGTCGAGAACGACCAGATCACAGAAGCCAGAGCGGGTCAGATCCTGAAACGGGGATCTTAGACCGCTTGTTCGGTTTTACCGTGGCCTGGTTCCCTATTCTCCATCAATGGAAACGGCGAACTCAATCAGGTCTTCATCAGGTCGGACATAGCGACCGGGCTGACTTTGCAGCTTCAGCGGAATGGCAAGCCGACCGACAGCGTAACTTAGGCTGGTTTCTGGATGATCCGAATAGGGGTTGTGGGGGAAGATCGGCCACTCCAGCCTCGCTCTCGGGTCAACCTCCAGTGTCCACCCCCGGTGTTGCAGTCTTCCCTTTACCTCTTCTGCAGAGAGTTCAAACGGCTCCTCCCCGATCACAATTCGGCGTCCGGTTCCAGTCACCAGAACTTCACCGGGTTGCAAGGCCAGTTGTAGGTTCATCATTGGATCTTCGGGAGGGCGGCCCTTACCGGTGACCGAAACACGAAATCGGATCTGCTCTTCGGTGGGCTCCGGTACGAAAAGGTCAATCCAGTAAGTATTGTAGGCCAGAGAAAGTCGATCTTCGGCTCCTTCCATCTGAAGTCGGCTGCTCAACGGAAGATGTATGATCTGGTAGAAGAGGGTCTCGGTAAACGTAGCAAGCTCCGGCTGTCTCTTCGAGTTGGCTCCGGTGATGATGCGTCCTAACCTTTCATGAAAAAGTGTCAGGTGACCCTGTCGGTCCAGATAAAAGCGGTTATTGATAGGCTGGGTGTCAATGATACCGGAGAGTGCCACGACCCACGGTCCTGACTTGCGAATCCCAGCCGGAATCTCCATGGTCTTAACATAGTTAGATCGAAGCGGAGGGGGAACGGCAACTGGACCCTCGTGATAGTAAAGGGCGTTCTGCGCAAGCCTGCCGAGTTCACTCATGGTCAGACTATCGCCGTCATAGAAGCGGGTCAAGAACTCCGCATATCCCCGGCCATTTTCGAAATGGGAAAAGCCGAAATGTCCCCAGGGGCTCACGCCCCAGTGACGATTCCGATCATTGATCACCTCTACCGGCGTTCCATCCGGATAAGTGAAGTGGCTGT
>DATGOF010000521.1:0-2600 GCA_035306285.1 Acidobacteriota bacterium
GGAAACCTTTTATGATGGATACGTTGTGAATGCGATCATGGATGCCGCCTATGAGTCGGTCCGGTCAAGGCAGTGGGCCCCTGTCCTGCTGGAAGAATGGCGGGGGGTAGAAAGGGCTGAAGACGGCACCAGAGCAGTAGAGCATGACGAAGCCCATACTCTCATCAAAGAGGAGAAGATGCCGGATGGCCGTAAGAAGCTGATCCTGCGAGAAAACGCAAGCGGCAGAGTCGTACAGAAGATTATTGAATAGCCTTGCTTTCTCGATCCGGACCGGTCTGAAGAATCGCTCACTGCGTCGCGGCAGTATTACGAAGGAGCGAAAGCCATATCTGCTTGTCGATTCGACACACGAATCAAGAACGGAGAAGAACCGGATGAAAGATCAGCCTCTGCGGACGACGGTCATAGGCAGCTACCCCTTTCCCTCCTGGTTGGAGTTTGCTTCACAGCACCTGGATCGATTTGGTAGCGACGAGATTGTCGAACTCCAGGAAGACGCCGTGATTGTCGCTATTCATGATCAGGTCACCGCCGGCCTGGATGTCATTACTGACGGAGAGCAGACGCGGCTGGATTTCAACCTCTCTTTCTACGGTTATCTCGATGGCCTGGGTCCACCGGAGCCGCCCCGACGTAATTTTGGTCCGCCCGCTCATGACCAGCGAGGAAAGTATCCCATCGGAGGGGAACTGTCGGCACCTCGCGGACTTGGAGTCGTAGCGGAGTTTGAGAGACTTCGGCGTTTGGCCCCGGCAAATGTCACATTAAAGGCAAGCATCCCTGGTCCATATACCTTGAGCGGCCGGCTCCTACCGAACCGGATGTATCCTGATCGTTTCGCGATAACCGAGGCGCTGATCCCGATTGTTCGTCAGGAACTGATGGATCTGGTGGCGGCTGGATGTCAGGAGATTACGGTGGACGAGCCTTCCATGAGCTGCTACGGCTACAGAGAAGATACCAGTCGCTTTGTGGGTATCTTCAATCGAACCGTCGAACCGGTAGTGGGCAAATGTTGGCTTTCCACTCATCTTTGTTTCGGAAATTTCAAAGGCCGTGCCGTTGGCAAACGGCAATATGCGCCCCTTTTTCCGGACTTTCTCAATCTCGCAGTCGATGAAATTCATGTTGAGATGGCGAGCCGTGAATTTTCAGAATTACAAATCATCTCCACTATTGCGGAAAGGAAAAAGGTAGCGGTCGGAATAATCGATGTGAAAAGTTACTTTATCGAGCCCCCGGAAGAGGTTGCGATGCGGGTTCGCCGATGCCTGGAATTCGTTTCCCCGGAGAAACTGTCTCTGGCCCCGGATTGCGGATTGAGCCAGACCGCCCGCTGGGCAGCCCGCAGAAAGCTGCAAAATATGGTCAAAGGTGTCAGACAAGTGCGTGAGGAGCTGAACCTGAAATGAAAAAGCCTCGACTGCAAGGAGAAGCGTTCCTCGACGACATTAGAAATGCTGGCAATGACCCGGAGCACTTGCATATCTGGTGGTTGGGGCAGAGCGGATTTCTGGTCCTCTGGGACGGGAGTTTCTTGCTCGTGGATCCCTATCTTTCCGATTCCTTGACCGAGAAGTACAGGGATACCAATAAGCCGCACGTGCGTGTCACGGAACGGGTGATCGCCCCAGAGAGGCTGGACTTCATATCAATTGTCGCATCCACGCACAACCATACTGATCATTTGGATGCCTGTACTCTTAAGCCATTGATGGAGGTGAACCCAGATATTGTGGTTTTGGTTTCGGCTGCCAATCTTCAGTTCGCTTCTCAACGACTGGGAGTGGATGAGCGCCGGTTGACCCCGATCACTTCTTCTTTACCAATTGTAACTGGCAAGTGGACCTTTTACGCAGTGCCGGCAGCGCACGAGGAGCTTTCTATTGACGAGAATGGCAATCATTATTGTATCGGGCTGGTGGTCCGTGCTGGACCCTGGAGTCTCTATCACAGCGGGGACACGATTCGATACGAGGGGATGGCCAGTTTGCTGAGGCCCTTTCGGATTGATGTGGCGATGCTTCCGATCAATGGTCGTGATCTGTCCCGCGGAGTGGCCGGTAATCTCGGTGGAGAGGAGGCGGTGCAACTGGCCGTCGATTGCGGGATCAAGACTGTCATTCCCTGTCACTACGACATGTTTGAGTTCAATACCGTCTCTCCGGACTGGTTTGTAAAGGCTGCCGAAGCGGCCGCACAGGACTATAGAGTTCTGGAAAATGGCGAGAGACTGAGCCTTTCACGATAGTTCACCGATCGGAGAGTCTACTTCTGGGACGGTGCCTGACGACTTGCCCGGAGGGACCCACAGGCAGGGATGCCTGTTCCACCGCCGAAGTTACGGCCGGGGCAGTAGGACAGCCATCTTGGCTGTCTCGTTCGACGGGCATCTTGCCCGTCGAAAGGGTGGGAGATGACCCACAGGCAGGGATGCCTGTGGGAACGGAACAGGCAGGGATGCCTGTGGGAACGGAACAGGCAGGGATGCCTGTTCTACCGCCGAAGTTGCAGCCCGTAGGACAGCCATCTTGGCTGTCATGTTCGACGGGCATCTTGCCCGTCGCCGAAGTGACCAACAGCTGCCGCATTAAGCG
>DATGOF010000522.1:0-11669 GCA_035306285.1 Acidobacteriota bacterium
CGCGATTCTGCTCTGCCGCCAGCTGAGGTACCTTCGGAGGTCCGTTCCCGCGTCTGTCCCGAAGGAACGATCTATTGCCTGGCCAGGTTTTACGAACTGAAGACAAACCGGCCCCTGTACATCACGAAAGGGACCCGGATCAGCGTTGCCGGCAGGCCGACCGTTCTCCAGGATGGCTACAAGCTGAGCTACAGCGACGAGTCGGTAATCACCCACTACGGTGTCCTGGTTCGAGGTGACGCGCTCGACCAGATCGCCGCCGAGTATGAAGAGCTTCTAAAGGCTGATCCCGAAAGTATCAGGCGACCAGAACGTCTGAGTGGCCTCTCACCCTGGAGCAGTGGAGGCGCCGAATTCGGTACCGGATTTCAGGCCGTCCAGGAAACCGAAGAGCAGCTAGTAGAAGGTGTACGCGCCATCTTGGATGCAATGGACGAGCGGGGCGCCTGGCTCGAAGAAGGAGTGATCGGTCGCGCTGACCAGGTCGTTTCTGTCTTTGCAGCTGAAGACATGCTGGTCACGCTGGGTGATCAGAGCTTCAGCATGCGGGAAAACGACACGCTACGGATCTTCCGCGGCACGCAGCCTCCGCGACAGCAGATCATCTCCTCCCAAACCTTCGCTCGAAATGTCGAAACGCTGGCGGCCTATCTGAAGCTAGTGGACTCCGGAAATCGGTAGACACGACAGGCTTCGCAGTCGGGCGAACCCGGTCGTTTCGAGGATCAGACGGCGTCAGCACCGAAGGAGATCATCAGCGAGTCACGTCGATGAAGATCTTGCCAGGTACTCGTGTGGTTTGAACTTCCACATTGCGCACTTCCTCGTCAGTATCTGCTTCTGAGCGATAAAGCATAACGTACTGGCTTTTCATTTCATCGACGATATCCTGATAGATCTTTTCCAGATCTTCGAAACCCCTGGAGAAGATCGTTCGACCGCCAAAGCGCAGACTTTGTTCCAGGAATTCATTCTGGCGCACCAGGAAGGTCTGGAAATCACGGCTCACCTGATCCACCATTTTCGAGCCACGAGCCCTCAGCATGGCTCGGAATCGATCCAGTTCGGGGTTGGTGTAGATCACCGCATAGAGGGAAATCCCGTTGCCCCGGAGCGTGCTCATCATGGTTTCAAAGGATTGATTGCTGATGGTATCGATTCCGTCACTGATCAGGATGACCACTTTCTTGCCGCTTCGGCTTCCGAGCATCTCGCCGGCCACCCATGAGACAGAGTCGTGAAGAGCCGTCTTACCGTCTGGTTTCACATCAGAGAGACGCAAAGACAGTTGATCCTTATTTTCTCCCCAGTCGAGTACGACAGAGGGGCGGTCGGAAAAGCGAACAAAAGCGGCTTGTTCGTTTTGAAGGCCCTTGAAAAAGTCATGTCCCGTCTGGATCGCTCTCTCCATGAAGGAGTTCATACTCCAGCTGGTATCGACCATCACGACAGCACTGATCGGGACTTCCTGTTGCCTCAGTGCGACGATCTCTCGCGGTACCTTGTTCTCCTCCACAACGAAGTCGCTGGGTTCTAATCCTGGGATGAGTCTTCCGTCCGCATCTCTGACGAGAAAGGTGAGCTGAGCGTATTCGAGATGGACCTGGATCTGAAGGTCGTCGATCCTTGTGGATTCGAGGTTCGAGCCCTGGCCCCAGAGGGCGGTTAAAGACAATGCCAGGATACAGAGCAGGAAAAAGAATCTCTGAATCCCTAACCCTTCCATTCTGTAATCCTCTCAAGTTGGAGTGTTGTTGATAGCACTTTATGTCAGGGTCGTGTGGTAAGGCAAGCGCCTTCTACAGAGAAGATAATAAATCGCTGCAGAGCGTGCCCTTTGGGGCGAGTATAACCGTAGAGGGCGCAGAGGAGCAGAGCTTTTAGAAGGCCAGTCAGAGAGGGCGGTAGGCCTTCGTCTCCTATCTATTGGGGCCCCGGGGTTCTGAGCGTCTCCAAGTACTCCAGAAGATGAGCCATGTCTTCGATCGACACGGCAATTTCCAGGTCCTCCGGCATGGTTGACAGGGTTGCAACCCGCAGCGATTCAATTTCGCTTCGAAGAATAGTGTCTGAAGCAGCGTCGCGCCGTTTCAGGGTGATTGCAGTCGGACTCTCCTCGGCAACCACACCCGAATAAGTGGCGCCGTCCCGTGTTTCAATGATGTAGGTCTCATATCCCGGTGAAATGTCGGCACTGGGGTCGAGAATCTGATTTAGGAAGTAGCTCTTGCTGCGCCGGCGGGCCAGGTTCAAGAGGTCGGGCCCGACTTCGACTCCCATTTCGCCGAGCTGGTGACAGGCGCTGCAGTGGTCAAGATAGACCTGCTTTCCCTTTTCGGGATCACCATCCATTTCAATGGCGGGCAGGTATCGTTCAATCACTGCGCTCCGGTCGACGACGACTCCGGCGAAGATAGTGTTTGCTCGAGCCCGGAGTGTCTCATCCCGGTATTCGGTTAGCTGGGTGACTCGAGAGCGTTCCACCGAGCGGACAGGTATGGTCCCTGCTTCCACGTCGTCGAGAAAGAGATTGAGGTGGGTCGGGCTGGTCAGCAGTCCATTCCAGATGACGTCTCGGACCGCCGCGCTGTGTGAACTCCAGTTGGCCAGCGCAGCCCGGATTGCCTTTTCGCTTCCTTTCTGCAAGAGAGCCTGGGCTGCCGCTCGCTGAACCTCAGTGGGTTCTTGAGGACTGAGCAATCGACTCAGTGGCGCAATCGTTTCGTCACTCTGTGCAAGACCGAGGATTCGTACATCGTTGAGTCGGTCTTCGAGCTCTTGCTCTGGCCCGGCCAGTCGGTCTTCAGCTGCTTTCACCCGCCTTTCCAGGGGCAGCGTAGAGCTCCAGTGGATGCTTTCCGCAACGCCCAGGGCGGAATCCACGACCCGGGCCGAGGAATCCGATAAAAGAGCAACCAGGTGATTTTGTGCCGATTCAGAGAGGATGATGCGATCACCCGATGCGCGATCGAGACCGTCGGACAGCCCTTCCAGTGACGCTGACTTCCACCAGTCTCCACTGCCGCGCCGGACGATCGAAAGAGTTGCTTCGATTTCGCCCGGGTTGCGGCGAGTGCCCATAATGGATGTAACGCGCGTCAAAAACTGCGCTTTGCCTTCAGACTCCTCCTGAAATGCTTTATCGTCAACCAGAGCGCGATACCACTGCAGCGCGTTTTCGGAAGCTGCTGTCAGCACTGCGATCTGATACCACTCATCCTCGACGTGTCGGAGCGCAATCTCCAGCAGGGGCTGAAAAGATTCGCTAGAGGGAAGATCTCCCAGAGTACAGGCCAGCTGGAATTGCACTCGATCACTGGGATCATCGGCCATGCTGAGGAGCTTGCTGTGCAGTTGAGGGTCGTTGAACTGCTCTGTGAGGCGCACTGCGTGCTCGCGAACCAGTGGACTGCTGTCTTCCAGAGCCACGGAAACGTCGCCGGCCTCGAGCTCGCCCAGTCCTTGCAGGGTCCAGAGAGCGTGGATTCTCGTGTAGGCCGAACTCGCACCGGTTGCGAGTTGGCGCAGTTGCTCAGCGACTGAGCGTTCCTGCCGTTCCACCAGGAGGCGCTGGGCAGTCGTCCGCCACCAGAGATTTGAGTGGTTGAGTGTCTGAACCAGGTTGGCAGCCGGCAGTTCCTGAAGGTTGGGTACGGCGTTCCGCGTGGCCCCTTCCGGCAGAATCCTGTAAATGCGTCCCATTCCTTCTCCGGTCCGCAGATCGAACTCCCCTTCCAGTCCCTCAGGGACATAATCGGGATGCTCGACATACTTGCGGTAGTAGTCAACCACGTAAAGGCCACCGTCGGGGGCCACCGTGGTGAAGACCGGCTTGAACCAGGGATCAGTGGAGGCGAGAAACTCTCGATTCTCGAGCGCCCGGCTGGCGACGAAGGTGGCTCCCCTGGGTGTCAGAAGATCGGCATGAACTAGGTTGTGGACCGGCTCGCAGACAAAATATACAGATTCGTACCTTTCCGGGAACTTGCCTCCCGTGTACACGGAGTTTCCGCAGGCAGAGGTGAACTGTCCCACCTGCGATTCATGCATGTAGATTGGCTGTTCGGTAATCGGGAAGACTTTCGACTGGTTCTCATGGTCGGAAGGGAACTCCATTGCGGAGGGAACGCTCAGGTAGGGGTTGCGCGTGAGATACCGATAGGCAATCACCGAATGCCGTATATGGTTGCTGTTCCACAGCATGAATCGGTTACCGCTGGCGTCGAAAGCATTGCCGAACTGAGAATTGCCGGGCGCCGGCTCGACAATGAAATCATGCGGCTTGAAGCGGAAATCCATTCCCAGTTCCGAAATATCAACAGGTTGCATGCCCGGCTTTCCCGGAAAATGCAACGGTTCTCCCGGTTGACCAAATTTCTCGGGGTGTCTGCGTGACGGGCCGACTTTCGGATAGGCCCCATAAATCCAGTTGTCGATGCCGTAGAGGAGCCCATTGGCTCGAAGTTGAGGATTAAATGGATTGAAACCGGTCAGCACCACCTCCCGCTTGTCGGCCTTACCGTCTCCGTCGGTATCGACAAGGTAAAGAATGTCGGGCGCTGACGTGACCAGAATGCCTTCCTTCCACGGCATGGCAGAAGTAGGGAACTGCAGACCATCAGCAAAGATGGCCGAAGTTTCGTAATATCCGTCTCCATCCCGATCCTCCAACCTGCGGATTCTTCCATCGGTGGTATCTCCCATCGGGTAATCCGCCATCTCGACGACGTACATTCGGCCGTTGCCATCGAAAGAGATAGCCACGGGATCGGCAACTTCGGGCTCGGCCGCCACCAATTCGATACGGAAGGGTTCTGCTATCTGAAAAGTTTCCAGGGCGGCATCCGGTGAGTACGGAGGCCCCGAACTCGATCTGCAGGAAACCGATATAACCGGAAATGATGCTAAGAGGACTAAGGCAATCGAGCGAATGAACATCGTAACCTTCTTTATTTCCAGGGAGATAGCACCGATCTGTCGTCCACGAATGTCAAAGGCCGTCTGAGTGACCGGCAATGCGCCGGAAATTACAACACAGGGGTCAATACCTGTCAATTTTTTCGATCCATTCTCAGGAATTCATCTTTCTTCTTGACAGGATTGGTCCTTGACAGGAAATTGAGTGCGGGTATGTTGGAGGTTGACCGCTGAAAAAGGGCTGCGTCGCCGGGCCAGCCGGAACCGCGCAGAGAAAATAGTCTGAGGATAGTTTGAAGAGCACGAGACGCGAATTCCTGACTCGAACACTCGCTACAGGAGCAGGGACCAGTCTGGTTCGACCTGCCTTTTCCTTTACTACCGGAGGCGATGGACTGCGAGCCGGTGCCGCCACCAGTAACATTACCCCGTCGCTGGAGCTTTCGCTCGATGGAATGATTGTTCAGGGCGGGCCGACAACCCACATCCACGACGAGCTGCACTGCCGCGTTCTGGTCCTGGATGATGGACGCCATCCAATTGCTTTCGCTGTGTGCGATGTTCGGATGATCTCACGTCAGATCTGTGATCGCGCCCGGCAGATCGCGGCCGAGAATACCAGTCTACACCCCGACTCCATTCTCATCTCGGCGACTCATTCTCACAGTGTTCCGACACCGGTCGGCGTGCAGCGCGAGCCGCTCACATGGCCTCCTTCGAGTCCCGAGCTGCTGGAACAGTACGAAGACTTCCTGGTGAGCCGCATCGCCGACGGTATTAGACGAGCGGTCAATAACCTCGAGCCGGCGGAAATCGCCCGTGGATCAGTAGAACTCCCCCAGCACCTCTTTAACCGCCGATGGTTCGTCCGTTCGGACGCGATACCGGCTAATCCTCTGGGAGGCACCGGCGACCAGGTCTTGATGAATCCACCGGCGGGAAGTGACATCCTGATCCGGCCCGCCGGGCCGGTTGACCCGGAAGTGGCTTATCTGTCAGTCCGTAGTCGCGATAGCCGTCCCATTGCTCTGCTGGCCAACTATGGTCTCCACTATGTCGGCGGCATTCCCCGCGGACATGTCTCGGCAGATTATTTCGGGGAATTCTGTCGGCGGTTGACGGCATTGATGAAGGCTGAACATCTGGATCCCCCCTTTGTCTCGATCCTGTCGAACGGTACCAGCGGTGACGTGAATAATACTGATTTCCGGAAGCCGCGCGAGCGGAAACCGCCCTACCAGCAGATGAAAAGGGTCGCCGACAGCGTAGCACGCGCCGTTGCCGGAAGCCTGTCGTCTCTCGAATACCGATCCGACATTACACTGGGTGCCAGGATGGTCGACGTCGAGCTGGGTGTCAGGTTGCCGAGTCCCGAGGAAATCAAGCGTGCCCGTGAGATTCTGAAAACGGCTCCGGAAGGCGGCAGTCGTTGGTCCCGGCCCCAGATTTACGCCCGGGAGACGCTGTTCATGAGCAACCGAGGGCCTGTCTATTCGACTCCGGTACACGTTTTCAGGATCGGTCCATACGGTGTCTTCGGAATGCCCTGTGAGGTATTCGCCGAGACGGGTCTGCGGTTGAAAGCGGAGAGCCCCTTGCAGAGGACCTTCACGATTGAACTGGCCAACGATTACGGAGGTTATCTTCCCACTCCCCGCCAGCATGAGCTGGGAGGATACGAAACCTGGAGGGCCCGCTCCAGCTTTCTCGAAGTGAACGCGGAACCCAAGCTCACGGCTGCCCTGCTTCAAGAAGCCCGCCGCATGGGGTAAGCTTTTTAACCACAGAGGAGTCTGTGGCTCTGTGGTTTACCCATTCCAGAACTGGAGTTTAGTTCCAAAACTGAGTACCTGACTTCATCATTTGGCCTGACGAGAACAGCTCGGTCTTTCGCCCAATAACCTGTTAATATTGCAGAATCACCCGTTCCGGGGATCTAATCCCGCGGGTTGGTTCGTAAATTGCAAATCTAGCCGAGTCCATGTGGCTCTCTCTGGTACGTTCGCTTATGAAAGTTAGTAGTTCATCGACATTTTCGGAAGTCATTGTCCTCGAGCCCGACGTTCATCGTGACGAGCGAGGCTTCTTCATGGAAACCTATCAGGCTGAGCGCTATTCCAAGTACGGGATACCTCCCTTCGTTCAGGATAATCTCTCTTATTCCCGGCAGCGGGGTGTCCTCCGGGGGCTCCACTATCAGTTGCGCCACCCACAGGGGAAACTCATTTCGGTGATCCAGGGAGAGATCTTCGATGTCGCCGTTGATCTGCGCCGCGGCTCTCCGACATTCGGAAAATGGGTGGGAGTTGTCCTTTCAGCTGCTAATCGGCGACAGCTCTATATCCCGGAAGGTTTCGCTCACGGATTCTGCGTAACCAGCCAGCAGGCGCTGGTCAGCTACAAGTGCACTGATTTCTATAACCGTGAGGATGAGCGCGGCGTCCGCTGGGACGATCAGAAGCTGCGAATCCGGTGGCCGGTATCCAGCCCAGTCGTCTCGCAGAAGGACCAGCAGCTCCCGGACCTCAGCAAGATAGCCGAAGAAGATCTCCCCATCTACAACAGTGCCGAAGGAACAGCCAGGGTGTCGTGATGAAAAGGGAAGTGAAGATGAAGGCGACTGAACGAAAAGGAATTGTCCTGGCAGGAGGCAAGGGGACTCGCCTGTATCCGATCACCCGGGTCGTCAGCAAGCAACTCCTGCCGGTCTACGACAAGCCGATGATCTACTATCCCATCTCCGTTCTGATGCTGGCCGGTATCCGCGAGATATTGATCATCACGACACCGGAAGACCTCCCCCGTTTTCAGGAACTGTTGGGAGACGGGACACAGTGGGGACTCCAATTTAGTTATGCTCCCCAGCCCCGCCCGGAGGGCCTGGCTCAGGCCTTCATCATCGGGAAGGAGTTTCTGGGCGACAGTCCGGTTTGCTTGATCCTCGGAGATAACCTCTTTTACGGCCATGGCCTGGCCGAAGTCCTCAGGCGTGCCGACGCGACGCGGGAAGGCGGAGTGATCTTTGGTTACTGGGTGAGTGATCCCGAGCGATACGGGGTGGTCGAATTCGACAAAAATGGAAAGGCCCTGAGCATTCAGGAGAAACCGGAACGCCCGCGTTCTCACTATGCTGTTCCCGGCCTTTACTTCTACGACAACCAAGTCGTGGAGATCGCCGAAAACCTGAAGCCTTCAGCGCGCGGCGAACTCGAAATTACTGATGTCAACCTGGTGTACTTGAAAGAAAACAAGCTGCAGGTCGAGATTCTTGGCCGGGGATTTGCCTGGCTCGACACCGGTACTCACGATTCTCTGCTATCCGCCTCTGCCTTCATCGAGACAATCGAGAAACGTCAGGGATTGAAGGTTTCCTGCGTCGAAGAGATCGCATACCGACTGGGTTATATCGACGGCGATCAACTGTCTCATCTGGCGCATAGCCTATCCTGCAACAGCTATGGCGAATATCTGCTGCAGTTGCTTGAAGATGCAGGCGATCGGCCGGATCTCCAGCTTCCCGTCACGAGTATGCGGAGGTGAGCCCGGTGGAGTTGTTGAGGCAGGAAGTGATTCGCAGGCACGCTGGATTTTCTTTCATGCTGCTGGCAGTGTTGCTGGCCTTCAGCCCTTTGCTTTATTCACTGAGCCGATTTGCCAATGCCAGTGAACACTTCAACTACATTCTGCTGATCCCGCTGGTTTCCCTCTACTTTATTATTGTCGAGCGGGAAGAAGTCTTTTCCGACCTGGAAAACCGGTGGGGGAGTGGAGCGTTTTTCATTGTCATCGGTCTGGCCGGTTATACCCTGGCTCTTCTTACTGTGGACTCCCTGAATATCAATGATTACCTGGCCCTTGGGACCCTTTCCTTTCTGCTCGCCACATGGGGCGCATTCTTAAGCTGGTACGGATGGGATGCTTTCCGCAGGGCTGGCTTCCCTCTGGGATTTCTCCTCTTTATGGTTCCGTTTCCGACCGCCCTTCTCGAGCAGGTCGTCTACTGGCTGCAGGTGGGATCGACCGAGGTCAGCGCCATCTTTTTCGGCTGGACGGGCGTTCCGTTTTATCGTGAAGGTTTCTATTTCACCCTACCCAATCTGCTCATCGAAGTTGCCGAGGAGTGCAGTAGCATCCGTTCCAGCCTGGCGTTGCTCATTACCGGTGTCATTCTGGCTCGCACAATGTTACGAACCTTCTGGAAGCGTGCGCTGCTGCTGCTTTTCATCCTTCCTCTCTCGGTGATCAAGAATGGAATACGGATTGTCACTCTTTCGTTGCTGACCATCTACGTCGATCCCGGCTTCATGCACGGCAGCTTGCACCGGGGCGGCGGCATCGTCTTCTTCGTCATCTCTCTCCTTCTCCTTGCCCCTGTCCTCTGGACGCTCCACCGCAGCGAGTAGCTCTTTAATCACATAGACACAGAGGCCCCAGAGGGTTAATTGCCTTTTCCTGTTTTCTTCCTTTCTCGACCTCCCTG
This sequence comes from Acidobacteriota bacterium, assembly GCA_035306285.1. Classification (GTDB taxonomy): domain Bacteria; phylum Acidobacteriota; class UBA6911; order RPQK01; family JAPXNP01; genus DATGOF01. The sequence goes on from DATGOF010000522.1 coordinate 9,398, forward strand.
ACTATTCGCTTCTTGACGTCGGTTGCCTCACGCTTGTTAAAGGCTCGTGCCGACCAGGGGTGAGTAACAGATCAGAAGAAAAGACCCCAAACGTTCTTCCGTGCCTTCTGTGCCTCCGCGGTTGTATTTAATTCCCAAAATATGGAGATGAATCAACACACCACCTCCAACCATCCCTGGCACGATCCCGTGTCGGCTTCGCGTCGCTTGCCTGAAACCCAATAAAGCTAAGGATCTACGCCGAAGTACCGAAAAGGAAATCGAGCTCCACTGTCTGGTTGGCGGCTGTGGTACGGCCTTTGCATCTGCCTGTTGCGGTCCCATCGGGACGAGTGCGTTCTAGAAAGAGCGCACACCGGAAACCCGGGGAATGGGACCGAGGGGGCGAAGCTATGTCTGCTGTACGAAAATGGCTGACAGCTTCTCCTGATTAACCTTGAAAAATACGCGCAGATCAATGAAATGGGCACCGAATTGCAACCGTTGTGTAGGGTCATGCACATTCCAGGCTAGCCCACTAGAACGAAACTCTATGTCTGCCAGTGTTTCCATTTTTGCCGCTCTTTGTGGAATGTCTCGTGCTGAGAATGTTGTAGGAATCAGATTCGGTCCGCATGCTCCGGTTGAACATCGGCTGCGGCTAAATTTGGAGATGTAAATGGCCACCGATCTAAGTACACCTTTACCAAAAAATTTGCCTCGGACGGCACCCATCCTGCTTCAGGAAGGGATTGGACATATCATCTTCGAAGAAGAAACATTTGCCCACTTCCTGGCTCTCGAACGAAAAAGATCAGACCGCTCGTCGAACCCAATGGTGGTCATCCTTCTGGAGTTGAAGAAACTTCGGGACGACGCCGGACGCCTGGATCCGGTTTTGCGGGACTCGATCTTTTCAGCTCTTTCCAGCTGCCTCAGGGAAACCGATATTATCGGCTGGAAAGAAAACGACAAGGTCGCTGCGGCGCTACTTACCGAACTCGGTTCGGCCGATCGGACAGCGGTTATCCGGGCCGTCCGCGAGAAACTTTTCGATTCACTCTCCAGGTCGCTGCCGGCCGGGTTCCTTCAACAGATCACCATGACCGTCCATTTTTATCCCGAGGCGCGTGAAGATGGGCAGGCAGGCATCTTTAATACTGTTTTCTATCCCGACGTCACCCGACACAGTCTACCCCGCCGCTTTTCCCTGACGATCAAGCGAATGATCGACCTGGTCGGAAGCGCTGTCCTACTGGTCTTTTTCTCTCCTTTGATGGTTTTAATCGCCCTGGCGGTGAAAATGACATCGGAGGGGCCCGTGTTCTTTCGCCAGGAGCGCCTGGGACATTTCGGAAAACCTTTTCAGCTCCTGAAGTTTCGCTCTATGCGGGTCGACGCGGATCCTAAGATCCACGAGGAGTATATTGAGCAGTTCATCAAGAAAAGCCGCGAGGGAGACAGTGACAGCGTCAAGCATGACGGAATCTTCAAGTTGAGCCGCGATCCTCGCGTGACATCGATTGGACGGTTTCTGCGGAAGACCAGCCTGGACGAGCTGCCACAGTTCTGGAATGTCCTGAAAGGCGAGCTGTCGCTGGTGGGACCTCGGCCGCCCATCGCGTATGAGCTGGACCGTTACGATCCCTGGCACAGACGGCGCATCCTGGAAGTAAAGCCGGGAATCACCGGACTCTGGCAGGTGGAAGCGCGCAGCCGCACCAGTTTCGATGAGATGGTACGACTCGATCTGCGATATGCCCGCGAATGGTCCCTGTGGCTGGACATCGTCATCTTACTCAAGACCCCCTGGGCAGTCCTGAAAGGCGACGGCGCCTGTTAGGGCGGAGGGTTAAGCTCTCTTAAACATACTTCAGCCCTTTCCTTCGCTCACGCAACTTTTAACTCGCTCTGAGGAGTATTTCATGATCAAAGTAGGTGTTATCGGTTACGGATACTGGGGACCCAATATCGTTCGCAACTTTGTTGCCCAGCCTGGTTGCCAGGTCGTTTCGGTTTGCGACCGAAGTGCTGAGGCTCTGGCCCGGGTGGCCAGCCTCTACCCGGCCGTCCAACTGACTTCCGATCCGGACGATATTCTGACCTCACCGGAAATAGACGTGGTGGCGGTAGTCACCCCGGTAGCAACCCACTACCAGTTCGCTCGCAAGGCGCTGGAAAACGGAAAACATGTTTTCGTCGAGAAGCCGCTCACCACTACCGTGCGGGATGCGGAAGAGCTGGTGGAACTGGCCGAAAAGAAAGACTTGCGGCTGATGGTCGACCACACCTT
>DATGOF010000523.1:0-4687 GCA_035306285.1 Acidobacteriota bacterium
CCTTTTCCTTGAGCCACTGAACAATCTGTCGCACTTCCAGAACTGCCTGCCGGGTCGCATGAAGGGTGCGTCCTAGATTCGGACTCACCATGTAATCTGCTCTCTTCATGCCTTGCGGCCTTCTATGTTCGTGATAGGGCAGGGTCAGGCGAATTGTCGTTACTCCCAGCCTTTGAAGAATGCGGCAGAGGGAAAGATGACTGGTGGCGTCTGCATTCCATTGAGGCACCACAATGACAGCATTCTCCCCTTCAGCCGGAAAGAGGCGGCTATGAGCCAGATTATTCTCAGCAATCGGTCCTGGAGTAGGACTCGGAAAAGTCAGGTTCGTACCCTCCACTCTAAAATCGGCTTGCCGTGGAGGCCGGAAAAACGAGTGGCTCTGTTCCACCATCTGACGGCAATAAGCACGCAGCTCATCCGGAGAGCAGATCTCACCCGAGCCGATCCACTCAAAGCCCCAGTCAAAAGGAAAAATCCGTCGATCCCGGTCGCGCAGGGTTAGCCGGTGCTCCCAGCGGTGCATCCAGCGGCTATACCAGGAGGCCCGAGTCTTCGATTTGAAGGTTGCTCCTTCCGACAGAAGCTTAACCACTGAATCAGGAGTCTTCCTGTCTGCCGGCTGGTTTGTGGAGAATTTCTCTAAACTCAATCTTGTACAGTTCCAGAAACGTTAACCCCAGTGCCACCAGGATGGGACCGAAAATCAAGCCGGAAATACCGAAGTAGGCGACGCCCCCTATTATAGAAAAGAAAACCAGCAAGCTGTGCATTCCGGCCGAACCTTCAATGAGGAGAGGTCTCAACACGTTATCCATCATTCCAACAAAGAGGATCGACAAAACAGCCAGGGCTATTGCCTTTCCGAACGATCCCTGGGTGATGAAATAAATTGTCCATGGGACCCAGACTACAGCTGTTCCAACCACGGGCACCAGAGACGAAAGGGCAATCATTGCTCCCCAGAAGATGACATTGGAGACGCCCAGGATCCAGTACACGAGTCCTCCGGCAATCCCCTGGGCGAAGGAAGTCACGAGACTGCCGATGATTGTCGCTCGGGAAATACTCCGGAACTTTGCCTTGATTTCGTCCTCATACTCATCTGTCAAGGGGGTCCAGGAGCGGGACTCCTCCACGAGGCGAGGCCCGTCTCGAAAAAGGAAGAACATCGTGATTAGCATGATGAAAAAGCTGGTGATGAACTGAAAGACCCCGCTCAGGATGGCCGTGCTCTGTTTCAAGAAATAGACGCTGATCTCCTGGAGAGCCTTGGTGAGATTCTCAACGACATTGACCTGGTCGAGGTCGATATACTGGCTCAGCCATTCAACTGCTGGACCGAGATAAGGACTCTCTTCGAGGTTCAGGACGTTATCGTAAACTCCAGCATCGAGATTCTCTTGAAAGGCTGAATAAACCTCGGCGATCTCTCGGGCCAGACTCAGGACGAAAAAAACGAAGGGGATTACTAGTACGAGCGTAATGATAGTGCAGGACAAGAGAGATGCTAGGTTCGCGCGGCCCCCCGTCTTTGCGAGAATCCACGTATAAACTGGGTAACAAAGGGTTACCAGAATCACGGCCAAGAATACTGGGACCAAAAACGGATGAAATATCCAGTAAACGAAATAAAAAACGATAATCGTCGGGATGAGGAGAAAGATGCGCACGTACTTGCGCTCATGCATGCTCGTAATCTACAAGCCAAAGCGGGGGCGGTCAACCGCAGGTGACTTAGCAGCGCCTGTCTCGGAGAGTTCGAGGCAGCTACCGCTAGACCAATAGTGAGGAACCCGCTTTGGTTTTGATGATTGAAAGAGGACAAAAGCAATGGACTTGAGACAACTCGAGATGTTTCAGGCGATCGTCGAGACAGGGAGTTTCACCGGGGCCGGTGAAAAGCTCTATGTCTCTCAATCTGCCATCAGCCGGCAAATCAAGCTCCTTGAAGAGGAGCTGGGCGACCAAATCTTCAAGAGGATTCACAAGAAAATCTACCTTACTCCGACTGGAGAGATCCTATTGCAGTATGCCAAAAAGGTCTTCAATGATCTGCGACTGATGATGTCTGAGATCTCTGACTTAACAAATCTTCGGCGAGGCAGCCTGCATCTGGCAGGAGGGATGTCGGTTTGTATGTACCTTTTTCCTCTGCTTCTAAAGGAGTATCAAAAGCGATACCCCAACATAGAGCTGAACGTGGCCACAGGGACGAACGATGAGATCTTGAGGCTGATTCGAGCCAATGAAGTGGATCTGGCGCTGCTCAGTCTGCCGATTACCGACCCCGATTTGGAGGTTCGTCCCGCCCTTACGGAAGAGATGGTCCTGGTTATGGAGAAGGACCATCCTCTGGCGAAGCGCAAGCGAATCGAGTTTCGAGATCTGGAGCCCTTTACATTCATTCACTTTGAACGTGGATCAAACACGAGAAAAGTGGTAGAGCAGACCTTCTCAGAGGAAAATGTGACATTTAGAAACACCATGGAGCTTCAAAACGTCGAGATCACCAAGCCTCTGGTTGAACAGGGACTGGGCATCAGTTTGATCCCTTATCCTGCCATTGCGGCGGCCAGGGATGCTCGCGGCCTGGAATTTCGGCGTATCGGCGACAGAGAGATCTATCGGGAGCTGGGTTGGGTGTCCTTAAAGAGTGATTATATGTCTCGGGCGATGACGAAGCTCTTGAGCCTGTTCGACGACATTAAGGACCAGCTCACTTCGACAGAAAGACCGCTGATGCAATGAGCGGGCAATGTCTGGTCTGTTCCTCCTCCGACGTGGAACACTTTTGTAAAGCGTTTGACCGCGTTCGCGACAGACGCGATCGACTCTGGGACATCCTCCGATGCCGACGCTGCCGCTTTGGCTGGACGGAGCCACCTTTGCCCGAGTCGGAAATTGCCGATCACTATCCTCCGACTTACCTCGGAGATACGCAACGGATGATCGAGGAGTTCAAGAGTGGCAAGTTGCAACGGTCTCGCTCCTGGAGAAAGGAAGAGGAGAAAGTAAGTCTCGTAGAGCAATACATCAAACAGGGACGGATCCTGGACGTGGGGTGCGCCGAGGGCAAGTTTCTGTGGGCCCTCGACGAAAATCGATGGGAGCGGCATGGCATCGAGTTTTCGACGAATGTCGTGAACCTCGTTCTTTCCGAAATCGGGGGGCTGCACCTGATTGCCGGTGACCTTTATGCCAATCAGCTCCTGGAGCATTCCTTCGATGCCATTACGTTCTGGCATGTGCTGGAACATTTGCCCGATCCCCGCCGTGTCCTCCGTCGTGTTCGTCATTTGCTAAAGGAGGATGGGTGGCTCTTTATCTCCTTGCCGAACCTGGACTCATGGCAAGCATCCTGGCTCCGCCAATACTGGTATGCTTTTGACGATGTCCCCCGTCATCTGTACCATTTCTCATCAGAAGCACTTCGAACCCTCTTGAAGGAGACGGGCTTTTCGGTGGAAGACGAGATTTTTTTCTCCCGGATAGTCAACTTTCACTCATGGAAGTACAGTTTCATCAATTGGTCGGAAAGCACTTTCGGAAACCGGATTCCGTACTATTGCTTGAAACCGTTCCTGCCGGGCTTACAGTTGATGGAATCGTTGTCAGGTCGTTTCGGGATGTTGACGACAATTGCCCGACCTTAATGAGAAAGAGCGAGAGGCGCCGGGGTCAAGTGCCTGGGTTCTGGATCACCGACGCAACTAATGAAACAAATGAAACTCTTTGCGTATTAAGATATGTGAATGCCGGAAGATGACCGCGACCTTGTTAGCCGAAGTCTGGACGGCGACTCCGATGCTTTTGCCAAACTGGTTCAAAATTATCAGCAGCTGGTCTTCAATATCATCTATCACTACCTCGGGCCGTCGGCAGACGTGGAGGATTTGGCTCAGGATGTCTTCTTGCGAGTTTATAGATCACTGGATCGGATCGACCTCGGGAGGCCATTGAAGCAATGGATCGGGAGGATCGCCGCAAACCGGTGTCTCGATGAGCTGCGGAGGCGGAAGGTTCGCAAAGTGCATCTCTTTGGGGATCTGGAAATGGAGGATCGTGAACGGATCCTGGAGACATATGAGGGCTCGAACCAGCAAAGAAGCCTTAGCCGTCAGGAAGCCGAAAGCTGTTTGAATCTGCTTCACGAAGCAATGGAGGATCTTTCTGCCAAAGATCGGATGGCGTTCGTGCTGCGGGAAGTCGAGTCCATTGAGTACCCTGAACTGGCAGAGATGCTGAATACTTCAGAGGTAGCTGCCCGAATCCGAGTGAGTCGGGCGCGAAAAAAGCTTCGCCGGAAGCTGGAGAAGATCCTGTATGGACAAGCGGAAGTCAAGTAAGAAGGCGGATCGGTTTCTTAATTTCTTAACAAAATCAGTGCCTGAGGCCGAAGTTCCTCCATTCTTTGCAACGAGAGTTGCGGCACGAGTGAGGAGTGAGCTTCCGCCGCTGACCTGGACCCTCCAGAGAATGGCCGCCCGGATGGTTCCTGTCCTTACTGTTTTGGTGATGGCGGTAACGGCTTTGATATATCGTGTAGGGCCTCAGTCGTACGAGGCTCCTTTTGAGGCACTGTTTGTAGAGGAATCTGGGAGTGAAGAGGAGATCACCGTGGACTACGTACTGGGTCTCCTCTTAGAACCTCCAGGAGAGGATGTGGACCTTGACTAATCGGACC
>DATGOF010000524.1:0-6216 GCA_035306285.1 Acidobacteriota bacterium
GCCACCCGGCACCGAGGGTCTGGCAGGATTCGAGTTGCTGCTCAGCGAATTCTACCGAGCAGCTCAAATCGATTCCTTATGGTCTCGGTTGCAGCAGGCTCACGGCGAGGAGCTCATCGCATATCGTCCTGTGTTGATGAGAGTGATCCGTGACACTTTAGAGTATCTGCGCATGCCTCCGAGAGTCGTCCTCGACCGTCGCATCGTATTAATGAGCGATCTGCTGAGTCATCACGACGTGGTCAATGCCCGGAACCTGCAAACGGTCTACTACATGATCGTTGGACCCACTCATGATCCGGCTGCTAACTACCTGCAACTGCAGCATGAGTATTTGCATTTCATACTTGACCCGATAGTTGACAAGTTTGGACCTGAAATTTTCACAGATGAGAAGATTCTTGAAATCGTCCATGACCAGCCGGAGCTGTCCGATCAGTATCGACAGCAGATGAGTGTAGTGACAACCGAATCGTTGATTGAAGCTCTTCAGCTCCGACTCCACACCCCTCCTGACCTGGATGAAGCGCTGGTGGCTCGTTTCCGGAAGGGCCTGGTATTGACTCCTTATTTCTACGAGCTTCTAAAATCGTTCGAGGAAGAAGACGGCGAGGAACGCTTCGCCGCCTTCTTAGAAAAGGCACTGGAGGACCTTTCCAGTAAACGAGTCGAGAAAGACGCTGAAGAGATTACCCGAATCGAAGCCGAATTGGCCGAGAGGCGTACAGCTGAGCTTAATCAGGAACTCGAACGCCGGCGCCAGGCTGAGATCGAGGCTCTTATTACTCGTCTTTTAAATGAAGCGGGTCGGCTTGCTGCGGATAAGCGAGTTTCGCAGGCCAGGGAAAAACTGAACGAGTTGAAGCAACTGGATCCGGACAATGCCCGCGCCGACTTCTATCTTGCCCAGCTCGCCAATCAGGAAGGCGACTATGAAACGGCCTTCCGCTATTACCAGAAGGCTTCGCAATCACCGGAAAGCGAGCCATGGGTGAAAGCCTGGGCAACCCTGCGTATCGGTCGCTACCTTGCTTCACAGGGCAAGTTTGCAGAAGCGAGAGCCCACTTTGAAGAGGTTCTGCGACTGGAAGGTGATCTGCAGGGCGCCCACGATATGGCGCGGGAATCACTGGCTCAACTACCTGACTGAATGGTCCATCGACCTGGTTTCAACTACTTCTGATTGGAGATGGCTACCTCACGTAATTCCGAAGGCAGAACCTACAGCGAGGCACCTATTCCACCTGGTAGCAACCATCCTTTGAGATGTCCGATTTTCGGTGTTCCTTTGGTGGCCAATTTTTGTGTCACAATGAAAGAATCTGGTACTTCGGGCTTGAAGTAGTAAGAGTAGCGGTAGCCAGGTCGCACTGGCTGAGCGGTCAATGATGAAAGGTGACGAGGTTGAAACTTCAAGGTGCACGGTCACGCAGATCGGGACGATGTTTTCTTGTCACCGTTCTTGCTTTCCTATTCCCGGTGGAAGGACCTCTGCTCGCATTCGTACCAAGTGAGGTTGCGCAGGAACAGGAACAATCAATCCCTTCTCAGGAGCAGGAATCTCCTCCGCGCCCTCGAGTGGCTGGTCGGGCGGGAACCCAGGAAGAACTGGAAGCATGGCAGACGGTAAATCAAGCAGCCGACTTGACGGAAAAAGCATCTCTGGCGAACCGCTTCCTGGAGAGTTATCCGGACAGCGGATTAACGCCTTTTGCTCATCAAGTTATTGCGCAGCATGCCTATCAGCAAAACAACATTGAAGAGTTCATCTCCCATGCTGAAGTAGCGCTGGAGGAAATTCCGCAAAATCCCGATCTCCTGACTCCGCTAGCTTTCGTCTATGCAGAGCAAGGTAAAAGTGAAGAAGCAATCCTGAAAGCCAAACAGTCTTTAGAAGCACTGGATCGCATTGAGAAGCCCTTGAACATCCCTGCTCAACCATGGGTTTCACAGGTTTTTCGTATGAAGGCGGATAGCTACTATGCTCTCGGTCGTGCTTACCTCAGCCGGTTAGACAACTTGGAATCCGCTCAGAAACAGGCCCAGGATCCTAACTTACAACTGGCGATTCAGCATCTGACGGAAGCACTCACCTATGATCCGACACATGACTACTCGCAGTTTCGCTTAGGATTTGCCTATACCAAAGCCAATCAGGCGGAGCCCGCGATGAACGCTTACGCCAGAGCTGCAATCATCGGCGGAGCTGCAGCCAATCCCGCTCGCAAACAGCTGGAAGCCATTCACAGTTTCGTGCGAGAGCATGCTCCTGGGTTGCACTATGCTGAAATGGAAGTGCAAGAAATCCTACAACAATAGGAAGCTGCCCTTAAGAACGAAATTGAAGCCAGGAATCAGAAACTAGCCGAGCTGGTAGCCAGGATCGAACAAGAGGAGGCTCGAGAAAGGCAAGAGTTGCAACAAAGGCAACAGGGTGGCGATTCAGAAGCGAGACCCAAGCAGCCCAGCCCTAGCCTGAGGTCTTCAGACCCGCAACAGGAGAGCAATTCTCCGGGAACCCCCTGAGGAAAAATTCCCAGGAAGGTTCCGAAACATAAAAAGTGGTGATCGTCGTGAAAGAAGCCTCCACATCGGAACAAGTCGCTTCCAGGAGTCAGGCTCCTACGGACCTTTCTCCTGAAAGAAGGGCAGATCTTCGCCGTTTGGAAAAGCGCATCGGCTACGAATTCAAGGATCTGCGTCTGGCCGACAGAGCATTTACTCATCGCTCCTTTGCTCACGATTATCCAGAAGTGACCGCGGAACTACGTCAGAACGACTATGAATCGCTTGAATTCTTGGGTGACGCCATTCTCGGTTTCATCATCAGTGAATCGCTGTATAGAAACTACCCCCAGCGCCGAGAAGGAGAGCTGTCAAAGCTGAAATCTCACCTGGTTTCAGCAAGCCAGCTTGCCAGTCTTTCGGAGGAACTCGGACTCGGTGAGTTTCTGAAATTGAGCCGGGGAGAAGAAAAAACGGGGGGTCGGAAAAAAAGGGCACTCCTGGCTGACCTCTTTGAGAGCCTCACGGCTGCAATCTTTCTCGACGGAGGAATACGGGCGGCTAGAAGATTTGTTCTTTCGCGATTCGAGCCTCTACTCAGACAGATCTCCCGCAATGAACTCGCTTTCAAAGATTACAAATCTTTACTTCAGGAACGGCTCCATGAAAGGGGCGGAGTTCCGCCGTCCTATCGCCTGGTGGCTGAGGTCGGCCCGGATCACCGAAAAGAATTTTCGGTGGAGGTAGTCAGTGAAGGGGAGGTTCTGGCTTCCGGAACCGGCAGGTCAAAAAAAGAAGCCGAACAACACGCGGCGCGATTGGCTCTGGAGGTGTTGAATCGGGATAATGGATAGATATCTGGCCCGGTCTCGTGTCATTCACTATAGCGTCCATCTGACCACCGGTAGGTAGGACACTGATCCTGCTGTCTGGTAGGACGAGTTTCCGATGGGGGTGATGCCACGCCGATTCGAACCTCGTCCCACTCGCCCCGCAATTAGCCTGCTCCCCTGAGAAAATTCCAGTACACCATCAAGGTAGTGATATCGAACAGAGCATGGGAAAGGATTGGAGCTACCAGATTCCGTCGCCATACAAAGAGCAGACCGAAAAGTAATCCCAAGAAACCTGCACCGATCGCATTGTCCACACCCTGAATGACATGACCGTATCCGAAAAAGAGACTCCAGACTGCCAGGCCAACCGCAATCCCGCCGAGATACTTTTCAAAGCGCACCAGAATAAAGGCGCGCTGGACCTCCTCTTTGATTCCCCCCACATAGATGCTGCTGATCACGAAGAACAGCAAATCCGTAGGGGTCTGAATCAGCTCGAGGAGCGGGTTGGTAGAAGAAACGTATTGGGGAAAGAAGGCACGGAAGACCAACCCGACCAGCAGCGTACAGCAGAAAAGCAGCGGGACAGCGAAAAGGCCGATCAGAAACTCCTTCCTGGGCCTGGATAGGCTCCATCCGATACTGCTCGCCGCTTCCCCTCTGACTCTCAACAGAAGAACAATCAGCAGGAGAGTGTAGGACGCCTCTAAAACCATGACTGCGAAAAGATAGCGCGTATCCTCGAGAAGCTGTTCCTGGGAAACACCGCTCAAGACGAACAGAACCGGAATGAAGAGATAGCCCGAAACTCCCACCAGCAGGATCTCGAAGAAGGCAAGAAGGCGCTCGAAAGGATGGGGTGAGCCGGAGAAAGAAGGAGTCTCGGTCAAATCAAGTGTCATAAGAACAGCATTCTAGTGTCTCAGGAGACCCTGGTGAAAGTCCTCGAAGGGCTCGACATCTCCGCCAGAAAATCGGGCAACCGTGGTACATACCCCGTGCCCAGGTAAAGCAGAACAATGTCGCGTGGTTCTCGCCGAATCTGTAAATGAACTTTCGATTCGGAAATCGACACTTCTTTCTTCTGCGCCGCTCAACCAAATGGAGTACATTCTGGCAGTCGATCCGAGCGGGCGGTAAAATTGAGGACAAAGAAAGATCCCGGGGGCGATTATCCTGATCAATGATAAACGACACCTGAAAAATAACGATATTCTCTAAATTGCGCGACTTAAAAGGTTTGAAATCATCTCTTCCCTTAATGGATAATCGCGTTTTAATTGCCGACGATCTGTCAATAGAATGGAGGATTTCATGCAGCTTGACAAGATTCGTGAACTCGGACTGGTGGGACTCACACTGCGTGATTACAACGACGAGTACGACGAATATGACGACTTAGAGGACGACGACTTCGACGACGAAGACTTTGACGATGACGACGACTTCGAGGATGACGACTTCGACGACGAAGACTTTGATGAGGACGACGACTTCGACGACGAAGACTTTGACAACGAGTACTACAATTGAGGATCGTCGATCAGTGCAAAAATGATGTGCTGAAGAAACGACTTGCAATAGAAGCTGTCGGATCTTATCAAGATACCTTCTAAGTCCCTGCGTTTTCGGGTATTATGAGGAACAGTACCGACGCAGGGAGCGTCTATGGAATAGATCAGTTTTTCTTTCGGAGATTGGTGGTTCAACCGAAAGTTCGTTATTATTAAGTAGTTACAGAGAACTCCGAGCGATTCGTATATAGGTGATTCAAGAGAGAGAAGTAAGCCGATTTACTCAATACGCGCTCAAATTTGCTAGGAGGAGAGTATGGTTCTCACCAGAAGAATCGTCACAGCCTGTGTTGTGATGTTGTTGCTGGGGACCTTGGGGATGGCCCAAGGCACCAAAGAGAGGGTTAAACAGTTAACACCCACTCATAAAGGATCTACCGGACTTTTCAACCTGTTTGTAGCAGATACGTTGCGACAGGGTGAGTTCAGCATCGGATTGAATGTCAACAAATTCAATCGCGATCCCGGTGACCTGGACTTCACGATCTTTCCGGCCTCATTTACGGTCGGACTGCATGACCGAATCGAACTCTTCGGTTCGTATGAAGCCTACAAAAGGGTCAATGCAGATCAGATCAGAGTTCATAAGATACTTCCCGGCGGGCCGGTCGTTCCCGCACAGGTTCCAAACGGAACTATTGCGTTCTACAACGACGCTCCATTTATGGATGTCGGTTTCGGCGATGGAAGTGGAGATCTCTGGGCTGGCGTGAAGTTCAACCTTTTGTCCGAGCGAATGGGCTCCCCGCTGAGTCTCGCGATTCAGCCAATCGCTCGCTTCCACCTGACCGATGATCGCGAGCACCTTGCTCGAGGATTGACGGCTGGAGCAACCGACTGGGGTTTTGATTTCGTGCTGTCCAAGGCATTCGGAAAAGGTGGCACGTTCACAGGTAACGCCGGCATGTTGGTTGCTGACGACATCCTCAACATCGACCGTCAGGATCGATTCAATTGGGGCGTCGGTATCGACGTTCCGCTTGGAACGAATGCAGTCCATGCGGTCGGTGAGATCCTGGGTAGCGTCTTCTACGGATCTCGCGATACGGGAGATTTCACCAACGTCCGCTCTCCTGTTGATGTGTATGCCGGATTGAGAACATTCCCCGCTCGCTGGCTTTCCATCTCGGGTGCTTACAACATCCATTTGAACAGGATGGATGGAGCTGTCCTGACCATCGAGGAGACCGATCGTCACGGCTTCTATGCCCAGGTCGCCCTGCAGCGGAAGATCAACGAGCCACCCACGGCCGAATGTGCTGCCGAGCAGACAACAGTGACCGAAGGTGACAGCGTAACGA
>DATGOF010000525.1:0-8850 GCA_035306285.1 Acidobacteriota bacterium
AGGCCGGCAAGTCTCGAGCAATTTGTTGCTCAAGCCCGACCTAAGAACGCCCAAAATGATCACATAGAAGGCACGGTACAGGTGGCTCCAGCACAGTCCTTCGCGCGGCAGAGATCGCTTTCAGACTTGTCAAGGTTCGAAGGTTCTCTTCAGGCGCTCCCCTAACGGGACACGTGTTATCGTAGCTGTCCAGACAGGCGCAGTGCTCCCAATCACCAAACCTCATAACAGGGTCAGGCGGGGGCGAGTCTTCCACTGGCCGCGAGTGAAATCAGGGAATTCGACTGGTCGACTGCCGGCAGACACCGATTGTTCCGAGATTGGAGAAATCACGCTTGAAGTCACCGAATCGTAAACGTCCCAATCCGGCATCCTGTCTTGTCGGAGTGCTTCCACCAGACGGTGCCAGATTAGCGGCGTCCGCGTCGTGCGACTTCCATGACCGCGAAGTGCCCGTCGTTCCGGCGGATTGTAGTTCTTCAGGACCGGATGCTGAAATTCTGCCAAATAACGCTCGGCTGGTTCCCATTCTTCCCCCTCAGGAGTCCGATCAGCAATATAGATGTGGTCCTCTGGCGACCATGTGTAGCGATGACCCCAGTACAGTCCGTTCGTGCCTTTCAGCCGATAAAAGCTGCGAGGATGCGGCGTGCTGGTATCGAAGTTGAGAGTGATCGTTTTTCCGAGCGCAGTCCGAATGAGGGTGGCATTATAGTCACCCTGCTTCATCGGAAGTGTCGCATAAGGATGTTTCTTGCCATAGTAATGGGCGGCGAACTCGTTCAAGGTGCGGGCGCTTGAACTCATTGATACGAGAAATTCAATTCGATCGCCATGGTTGATATCAAGCTGCGGGAGAATATTGCTCATCGGATGGTCGGGGTAAAGATTGCCGTTCCGCTTAACAGAGTGCTGCAGTCTCCACGGTTCCCTCTCGGGGTCAAATTGTACCAGCCGTAGATCGTGGACATAGCCTCCTTCGGCATGCAGAACTTCTCCAAAAAGCCCCTGATGAACCATGTAGGTAAGGTTCAGGTTTCGGAAGCCTTCCAGCCCCAGAGTGGCCCACTTGCCCGTTTTCTGCCACGTTTCGACAATCTCCCATCCTTCGTCGACTGTCAGGACCATTGGTACTTCCGATACCGCATGCTTACCGTTTCGCATAGCGGCAAGGCAGACCGGAGCGTGCCATTCCCAGGAGGTTGAGCAGATCACTACATCGAGGTCTTCTTCAGCACAAAGCCTTTCGAAATCGGTTTTACCGCGGTCATAAAGTGTGGGACTTGGCCGTCCCGACCCTTCAATCCAGCGCTTGGCGCGGTAGAGGTAGGCTGTATCGATGTCGCAGATTGCCGGTACTTCGATGCCTTCTATGCCAAGCGCCGCGTCCAGATGGTATGACCCTCGGTCTCCCACACCGACGAAGCCGATCCGCAGCACTTTACCGGTTGAAGCGGTTCCCTGTTGCGTTTGTACCATTGGTATTTACCCCGCTAAACAAACTCAATCGGCTTTCGTTTCTCCCACTCCCCACGAGTGAAGTCCGGGAACTTCACCGGCTTGCTCCCTCCCGCGACAGACTCTTCCGTAAGTGGCGAAATGGCGCTGCTCGTGACTGAATCGTAGACGTCCCAGTCGGGCTTCCGATTCTCTCTCAAAGCGAGAATTAGACGGTGCCACCGTAATGGAGTGCGGGTGGTCCGGCTCCCGTGGCCGCGAATAGCTCGGCGCTCAGGCGGATTGTAATCCTTCTCGATCGGGTGAGCATACTCCTTCAGGTAAGGCTCGGCGGATTCCCACTGGTGGCTCTCAGGGCTTCGACCGTCCAAGTATATCTTGGGTCCACCCAGACCACGGCCGCTCAAGAAAACACCCTTGGTACCTTGAATTCGGTAGAGTTCCCGGGGGTGCGGTGTATTCGTGTCGAAGTTCAGAGTGATCATTTTCCCCTGGACTGTTCGGATCAAAGTGGCATTGTAGTCTCCCTGGGCCATCTTCTTGGTGGCATAGGGATGATCCTTTCCGTAATAGTGAGCAGCGTACTGGTTCAACATCTGGGCCGAGGAACTCATCGACACTAGATAGTCGATTCTGTCGCCATGGTTAATGTCGAGGTGAAAAAGCATTCGGCTCATGGGATGATCTGGGTAGAGATTCCCGTTGCGGTCGATGGAATGCTGCAGGCGCCAGGGTTCACGTTCGGGATCGAACTTGACCAACCGGAGGTCGTGCACATAGCCGCCTTCGGCGTGAATAATATCGCCGAGAAGTTTCTTTTGCACTAGATTCAGGAGGGCAAGATCGCCAAAGCCCTCCAATGCCAGCGTTGCCCAGTACCCTGTCTTTTGCCACGTTTCAATGAGTTCCCATGCCTCATCGAGTGTAACAACCAGGGGAACCTCGGATACGGCGTGTTTGTCGTTTCGCATGGCGGCGAGACATACCGGTGTATGCCATTCCCATGGCGTTGCACAAATAACACAATCAAGATCTTCTTCCTCACACATCCTCTGGAAATCGGTTTCACCCCGGTCGTATAGTCGGGGTGTTGGATGACCAGATTCTTCCACCCAGCGCTTGGCTCGATACAGGTACGCAGGATCGATATCGGCAAGTGCCGGCACCTCGACCCCTTCGATACCCAGGGCTACGTCGAGGTGATAAGAACCGCGATCACCCACTCCCACAAAGCCAAGGCGAATTGGCTTTGAGGCCTGCTGAGATGATCCTGAAGCGCCTCCGCGAAAACCCACTAGAGTGGCTCCACTACCGGCGGCGGTGTGTTTGAGGAAATCTCTTCGGGTAGGTTGGTAAGGCATTCCTCTTCTCCTTGCAGTTTTATGACCATAAATGGCTAGCGGCATGGCCTGATCTATGGGAACCTGAGTAAAAGAGCGCCGCGAGAGTTCGACTATAGTACGTGGAATGGTATTAGGTTATCGTTTCTAGCGTTTAAAGGAAATACTTTTTCCGGTCGGCTTTGCCTAAATGAAGTCATTCAGGAAGGGGGAAGGACTGATGAAACAACTAGTCGTAACCGCTATAATCGGGCTTCTATCGTTTATGATCGGCCTGAGCTTTCAAAGCGGTTCTTCACAGGAAATCGATATGACCCGATTGCAGAACATTCCGATCCAGGATTACGACCCGGTGCCGATGCTGAAGACGGAAGTAACTGAGATCAAGCGTGCAAGGTATGGCGTCGTCGATGTGCATAACCACCTGAGGAGAGCCCAGACGGCTGCTGACGTCCACGAGATCATCCGCGCAATGGATGCTACGAATGTGTCAGCGGTGGTAAATCTTGACGGCGGACTCGGGGACGAACTAAAGAGAAATATAGACCGCATGAATAAGCGATACCCGGGGCGATTCATCCAGTTTATGCGGATCGATTGGTCGAGAATTGACGAGCCTGGTTTCGGAGAACTAATGGCTGCAGAACTCGAGGCTGGTTACAAAATGGGTGCTCGAGGTTTGAAGATTAGTAAACGGCTGGGGTTGAATGTGCGTGATCGATCCGGCCAGTTGGTACCCATCGATGATCCTCGATTGGATCCCATCTGGGCCAAATGCGGAGAACTGAGGATTCCAGTAGCGATTCATATCGCCGATCCGGCCGCTTTTTTTACTCCCCTCGATGAAAAGAACGAACGGCTAATTGAACTGATGGACCATCCTGCATGGTCTTTCTACGGTCCAGAATTTCCCGAAAGAGAAGAACTTCACGCGCAGCGAAATCGCGTCATCGAGCGCCATCCAGGCACCAACTTTATTGGGCTGCATATTGCCAATAATTCCGAAGACCTGAAAACAGTTGCTGAGTGGTTGGACCGCTACCCAAATTTGTACGTGGAGACAGGAGCACGTCTGAGCGAGTTGGGTCGCCAGCCTTACACTTCCAGGAGATTCTTTATCCACTATCAAGATCGTGTTCTGTTCGGTACCGATACGACGCCGCTGCCGGGGGTCAAGCTGGCCAAGGATGGAGTGGAAATGTATCGATTGCACTGGCGCTTTCTCGAGTCGGACGACGAGTATTTCGACGTTTCAAAGACACACCATCGTCAGGCCTTGTGGCGAGTGTATGGCATTTATCTGCCCCCCGATGTGCTGGAAAAGCTTTACCGAGGGAATGCCTCGCGACTTATCCCAGGGCTGGAATTACCGGGGCAATGACAATATTGGAGTGAAGTCGAGTTCTATTGATACCTGAGAGACAAGAGTTGCCGGCTACTAAGGGGTAACCCGTTCATCCGCGGGTGGAAGATGGTTCACTTCCTGGAAAGTTGCTGTGGGGACGGCGTGAGCAACTCGTACATAGATTTGCTCTAACGATTCCCTCGGGACTAACTGGAGCGCGATCTTATTGGCAAGTTCCTCTGTCTGCAGGTAGGGATGGTGGGTAAAGATCCAAATGTGTCCGATTTCGTGCGCAATCGTCGCTCGAAGCTCTTCATGGGTGAGTCCGGCCAAAAAACGTTGATCAAAGGACATCAGGAATCCGCCTCCTTTTGCATTGGGCACTCGTTGGACGGAAACCAGTCGTCGGTTCTCTGGCTCAATCCTGACCTGCACGTTTTCGGACATTTCCAGTTTTCGCAGAAAATCTCCGATGATGGCCTGAATTTCAAAAATCATCGGGTCCAAAGAATTTTCTGGATGGATTGTACCGGTACCTACGAGGGTCAGTGAAAATGTAAAGAAAATGGAGAAGGCTCGTTTGTACCAATTCTTCCGAAGACTCGAAGGTTCGATCCAGTGATTCGTTAGCAAATCTCGTTGTTCCTTCACTCTCTACTCATCGTCTGCTTGTTTCGATTCATTAAGTTTTTTTGAAATGAATCGCGAGATTTCCTCTTTCAGGCGCACGTAGGCCCAGACAGCCATTGTTCGCCTGTTACCTTTGCGATTTTTCTGGGAGAGTGGGGGCCGGAGAGGTCCTGCTCTCAATATCCCCAGGCACCAGCATTATACAAAAAAATCTAAGTTTAAGGGAAGATGCGAGGTAAAATTTTCTTGTACTTTTCCTCTCTCGGCGGATTTTTTCCCCGATTTAAACCCCGGCCCTTCCACCGGCATCTCCACAGCGCCTCTACAAGTGATTGAATTGGTGTCGCTTACAACGAGTGGAACCATGATTGCATTGTCCCATCTCACGTGAATCATTTTATATGGAGGTGCAATTATGAAGAGAATCGCAATTATTTCGGCGTTCCTTCTGGTGTATGCGGCCATTCCGGCAATTTTTGCGCAGGAGGGTGAGCAGCGCCAGAGGGACACGCAAACTCAGGAAGAAACACAACGAGATACAGAGAGACAGGACCGCACAACCGAAGAATCTCAAAGACAAGATCCCACAACAACTCCGGGAGCGACGACTCAGGATACATCCACTTTTACGGGTGAACTGGTCGAACTGAATACAGAGGATAAGCAGTTTCGACTCAAGAACGCCCAGGGCGAAGAAATGGAGTTTAAGTACGACGAACAAACTCAAATCAGTGGAGCCGAACAAAATGTATCCGGTTTGTTCTCAGAACAGGGTATGAGATTGACCGTGACCTACCGAGAAGAAGGTGGGTTTATGGGTAGCAACATTGCTACCAGTATCGAGGTTGAACAAGGACAGGGCTTCCAGAGCAGTCCTAGCCAGGACCCGGGAAGTCAGCGCTACGGCGAAACCCGGGACCAGAGCACCCTTGATCCGGAGAGCACTCAAAGCCATGATCAGACCAGCACCCGTACTCCAGAGAGCACTCAGCACGAAAGTGGTACCTGGACGCAAGATCGGGATCGCTCCACAGCTAGTAGTACCCCGGAAGCCACCAGTACTCAGCAAGAAAGTGAGACTTGGGCACAGGACCGGGATCAGCCCACAACTTCTGCCCAGGATCAAGGTGCAACGCAAACCGAGGACCACAGGACAACTCACGGACAGGACCAGACGAGCCAAGCATCCCAGCAGTATGGAAGCCAGCAATCCTCTTTCAGCGGTGAATTGGTCGACGTCGATACCACTGAGCAAAAGCTTACGGTGAGAAACGAGCAGGGAGAAGAAATGGAATTTTCTTACAGCTCGCAAACCGAAGTAAGCGGTGCAGACCAGAGTATCGCCGGATTGGCGACTCAAAGTGGTTCCAAGGTTACAGTCGAGTATTCCGATTCAGGTGAAGGGCAATCCAACGAGAAAACCGCTCAAAAGATTCAGATTGAACAGGAGTGGGAGTCGCAACAAGACCGCTAATCCGTTCCCGGAGGGAGGCTGCATATTGCTGCCTCCCTCTAGTACTTTTTTCATTCATAGGGAGGTAATATGAAACCCTTAAGACTTGCTTTTATCATCTTCTCTTCGCTTTTACTGTTCGCCGCCTGTTCTGAGCCAGTTGAGGATACCCAATCTCAGGTCGAGCAGACCTACCCCGACGAGCCTAGGACGACCGAGCAAACCCGCACTACTCCCATGGAAAGTGATTACCGCGAGATCCAGGGAGAAGTTATATCCGTGAGTCCGGACGACCAGACTCTGACGGTCAGGACTGACACGGGAGAAGAGATCCAGGTCACTTACAACACAGAAACCAAAGTCACAGGTTCTCAGGAAGGCACCCAGGGACTGGCGACCGTTCAGGGTAGCCGCGTTCGCGTCCGCTATGAAGAAGGGGTGATGGAGAACACTGCTGTTGAAATCGACGTAGAACCAATGACAACCGGCTAAAAGATGGGAGTCAGGGCTTCCATTCAAACAACTGACAACTCGTCTCCCCAGCCGGGAACAAGGGCAGTCGTCTCACGTTTATACTTATCTTTCATGATTGTTTCATATCGGGGATGACTGCCCTCAAATCCCCGGCTCAAGCCAAAAGAAGTGTTTCACCCCTGTCGTTTCGGAGGGGACGACAGGTTGTTTTCTTTTCGCGGCGATCTATTCCGCCCCCACTGTCTTCATGTAACATTTTGTCGTATCCGGCCCGAGACTGCTCTGCAATTCGGGAATTTGGCAGTTCGAAAGGCTGCTGGGGCAGTCTATGGCAGAACGACGAACTTCCCGTACTTTCATTCCTGGGATTCGAACTTTTTGATTGGGCGATTGGGGAAGTCCTTGCAGAAGTGGGAAACGGTTGACTGGATTGTTGCCTGCTATATCCTGCTTACCTCAATTCTGATCGTCTCGCGCTGGGAGATCATTCAGCATGCGCCTCGTCTTCTGATCGTGAGATTCATCATTCTGGGAGCCTTACTCCTTCTTCCGGCCAGGGGTGCGTCGTGGGAATTTCCGTCTCCCCGCGAAGGGGTTCTTCTTTCAACACTTCGCCGACTTGCCAGCCTGACTCGTTATGCTTATCCCTTAATATTGGTTCTAATCTTCTTCGAAGAAGTCGAGTACACGGTAAACGCACTGTATCCGGATCAGCCCTACTGGTTTGAAAGTGTCCTGATCAATACCGAAGAAAAGATTTTCGGTGAACTACCGGTTCTTTGGATCTCTTCCTGGACACACCCTTTACTTGATGAATTCATGTTTGCCGCTTATTTTTCCTATTTCATCCTCCTCATTGGAGGTGTGACGGTTACCTGGTCTCGACTTCGCAGGACTCAAGAAGCATTGAGGAAGAGTGAGGCAACTCGGGAAGAGGAAACCTTGCATCTCCGAGGCTTTGCTCGAATGATTACCGGAATGACGCTGGCCTATCTGGCCACGTTTCTTTTGTTTCCACTGCTTCCCGCCAGAGGTCCCTGGGAGCAAGCGGCATTGACGGGGAGATTGCCGCCCCTGGACGGCTATCTCTTTGCCTACTTGATATCGGTAGTCATCCAGCACGGAGCCGTTTCCGGTGGCTGCTTTCCAAGCTCTCACGTGTCTGGCACATGGGGGTTAATTACCAGTTTGCCTCGGCAGTTGATTGGATTTCGCCGGTTCGCCTTCCCGGCAGTTGTCCTTATGAGCACGGCTTGTGTTTACACGAGGTATCATTGGGCTCTCGATGTAATGGTCGGATTCCCAATTGGGCTGATCGCCTCAAGGATCGCTCGCCGTCTTGCTTAGGAAAAGAACAGGCGTTAGGGAAATGGCTTGACCCGAAGCAGGCTCGTCCATGATACACTCAAAGTTTGAGTTGAGCCTTTAGCTCACAGATTGGTTAAGCTGGTTCTTTGACTGCTAAGGAAGTTCCTGCCCAGCGTCGAACTCGGGAGTGAACTCCCCAGCCGATTCGGCGAACAAAGCAGCGAAACAATTAACGTTACTTTAAGAATCTGCTCTTGGAGGTTGTGACCTGTGACTGTCCTTTGGGTGATTTTGTATGTTCTGGTAGTGGTTCAGATTTCTAACCTGTGCACGACGATACTGTTACATCGTTCGCTGGCACACAAGAGTATCCAGCTAAATCCGATTGTGTCCTTTTTGATGGAATTCTGGCTCTGGCTGCATGCTGGAATCTATTCCCGCGAGTGGGTTGCTGTTCATCGGAAACATCACGCCTTTTCTGATGTCGAAGGTGATCCACACAGCCCGAAGCTTGAAGGTTTACTCAAAGTGCTCTTTGCGAACGCCTATCTGTATCGTAAGGAGGCACGTAATCCCGAAACGATCGAACGGTTTACTAGAGACATGCCTTCCACCCTGCGAGAACGTCTAATTTTCCGCAGGGGTACGCTTGGTCTCTTGATTGGCGCTTTCTTGGCAATGTTGTTGCTCGGCTGGGTAGCCGGTTTGATCGCATTTCTCATTCAGGGTGTCGTTTACATTTTGCTCAATGGAATGATCAATTCGATCTGCCACCAGATCGGTTATAGGAATTTTAACAACGAAGCCACGAACTTGCGGTGGATTGCATGGTTGACTGCTGG
>DATGOF010000526.1:0-4452 GCA_035306285.1 Acidobacteriota bacterium
GACCGCCCGCATTTGGCCACCGGGCGGACGGACCTGCCCATGCTGATGTGCCTCTTATCAGAATGCCGGCTGCTTATTACGAACGATTCCGGCCCCATGCACCTAGCAGCAGCCCTGGATGTGCCCCAGGTAGCACTCTTCGGGTCCACTGATGAAGTAGCCACAGGCCCTTTCAGCAATCGCGCTCATGTCATCCATAAGCATGTTGAATGCAGCCCTTGCCTTTTGCGAGAATGCCCCATCGATTTAAGATGTTTCACACGCATCGAAGTCGATGAAGTTTTTGATCTCTGCCGGCAAGTGCTGGCGTCCTGACGGTAATCGGAAGCCTGATGATAGCCGGGAGAGTATGCCAGATGAGATTGTCGGATCGAGTCTTCTTTAATTCAGCAATTCAGCCGATCCTTGAAAGGAAGTGAGTTTGACGCAGCGTCTGAGAGAATTGATCATCCGTTTCAAGGATCTCCGAGTCGTCGTCTTTGGGGATTTCATGGTGGATGAATACCTTTTCGGCGAAATCTCCCGAGTGTCCCGGGAAGCCCCAGTTCTGATTTTGCGCTACCAGGAGACGAAGACACGCCCGGGTGGCGCTGCCAATACGCTCGCCAACGTGGCGGACCTGGGTGCCTGTGCTACTCCAGTTGGTTTTGTCGGAGATGATGCCCGTGGACGATTGCTCGGCGATCTCTGGCCTCCTTCAGTCAAACTCGACTACCTGTACCGGGAACCTTTGTTCTCAACTACCTGTAAGACTCGAATCCTGGCAGGCTCTTTTCACTCCTACCAGCAGCAGGTGGTTCGAATCGATTACGAACACAAAATCGAATTGGATCACGAACATGAGAAGCGGATAGTGGAAAGTTTACGCGATTTATGCCCCAGCTCAGACGCTCTCATTGTTTCCGATTATAGTCTCGGCAATCTGACCCCCGCCCTGCGACGAGAGGCAGTCTTGACAGGACGCAGGGCGGGAATTCCAGTTGTTGTGGATTCGCGAGATCATTCCGCACGGTACCCGGAAGCAACCTGTGTCACTCCGAATATTACAGAGGTTGAAAGCTCCATAGGCGAGTCAATGTCGCACGATCTCTCGATTCTCGAGAAAACGGGAGCTGAGCTGCGTCGGAGGTGGCAGGTTGAGTCGCTGCTCGTCACGCGAGGTAAGCTTGGAATGTCTCTCTTTCTCGATGGAGGCTTTTATCACATCCCACCTTTTGGATCAGCCGACGCCGTAGACGTCTCCGGCGCTGGAGATACTGTTGCAGCGACTTGCGCGACGGCACTGGCTGCAGGGGCGTCTTTCTACGAAGCAGCGCTTCTTGCCAACTGCGCAGGCGGCCTAGTAGTGATGAAGAAGGGAACAGCAACGGTAGCAACCGACGAGTTGCTGGAAGCAGTAAAGAAACTAGAAGAAACCCCCGTTCATCCGGAGAGGGACCGGAAGGGCCTGATGGAGAGATGACCGGGAAAGTCATGTCCCTCGAGCAGCTCAAGGCAGTGCTTCAGAGGGAGAAGGAACAGGGACACACGGTTGTCTTTGCCAACGGATGCTTTGACTTACTTCATGTGGGTCACGTCCGCTATTTGCAGGGAGCACGAGCCGAAGGTGATTTTCTGGTGGTAGGGATCAACAGTGATAGCTCTGTCCGTGCTTTGAAGGGGCCAGGCCGTCCTCTAATGCCGGAAGAAGAGCGGGCCGAGTTGGTTGCCGCGTTCGAGGCGGTGGACGCTGTCATCATCTTTGACGATCGGACGGTTGACGCTCTGCTCCTGGAATTGCAACCTCATGTTCACGCCAAGGGAACCGATTACACCGTTGAGAGTGTTCCCGAACGAACCACAGTACTGAGTTATGGCGGTCGGATCGCCATTGTCGGCGACCCCAAAGACCATTCCACCCGCGACTATCTTCAGCAAATCAAATCGCGTCTTCTTTAATAATAATGAAGAATAGGAAGAAGTATCTGTTGGTGCGACTGGGAGCGCTCGGGGATATTATTCATACCCTTCCCTCTCAGCAATTACTTCATCAGGCGGATCCGAAATGCAGCATCCACTGGTTGACTGAAGCTCCCTATGCAGATTTGCTAAGTTGTGTCCCCGGTATAAAGCGTCTGTGGATTGTCAACACTCGTAAATGGAGATCCCGACCTGGTCAGCTTAATGAGCTGATCCATTTGATCAAGGAGCTGCGAAAAGAACACTTTGACGCCGCAATCGACTTTCAGGGGTTATTGAAATCGGCGATCCTGACTCGCCTCGCTCGCGCAGGCCAGAGAATCGGTTTCGCCAGCCATCAGACTCGCGAGCCGATTGCCAGTCGCTTCTATTCCGATTCACCGACGGTCATCACAGAGCAGCGACATCGGATCCAACAATGTGTTCAACTGCTCTCGGTCATTCGAGGGTTTCCTGGAACCAATCTGGAGGAGAAGGTGTCAGGCCAGATTCCTTTCCAGCTCCCCGAACGGTGTACGGTCTATGTGAAGGAGCAGTTATCGCGACTCTCCTTCAAGGAGCCACCGGTGGTCCTGAATCCGGGGGCCGGGTGGCCGACGAAGATCTGGCCTATTGAACGCTTTACGCGACTGGCCGCTCAAATTGTGGAAAAGCTCGATCGATCTGTGGTGGTCGCCTGGGGACCGGGAGAGCGGAAGATGGCTGAGGAAATCATTGCGGGGAATAGAAACCACAGGGTGGCTGGCTTTCCAACCAGTATTCTCGAACTGGTTGAACTGTGCAGGCTTTCGAGCCTGATGGTAGCCGGTGATACCGGTCCGTTACATCTCGCGGTGGCTGTCGGGACACCAACTGTGGCGATTATGGGTCCCACCTATGGATGGCGTAACGGCCCGTTTAACTCCCTGGATGAGATCGTTACGCACGGGCGGCCCTGCCCGAGGCCTTATAAGAGGCATTGCCGCGATCACTTCTGTATGGACATTCCAGTAAGCGATGTCTTTGAAGCCATTGAAAGGCGGCTCTCGAAGACCACCGAAGGGCTCCCTAGGAGCCATGCCAGGAGTTAACATGCCAGGACTTAATAGGATCGAGCTTCCATGTATCCGATAATGAAGCTGGAATGGAACAGGCCTCTAGTTTGACCAAGAATGGACCACAACCGGCTCGAAGTTCCCTGATACAGCGCCTCAGAGTCCCGCTAGGGTTCCTGTTCGGATTTCTCTTCATCTGGTTCGCAGAACCGCGGCCGATAGTTCTCCTGGCAGGAATCGTAATCGCGCTGCCGGGACTGCTCCTTCGATTGTGGGCGTCCGGACATCTTCAGAAACACAGGCGGCTAACAATCTCCGGACCCTACCGCTGGACCCGAAATCCCCTTTACCTCGGATCGTTTCTCATGGGCCTGGGCCTGTGCATCGCTTCCGGCCGTTTACCGATCTTGCTTCTTTTCATCGCACTTTTTTTTCTTGTGTACCACCCCGTAATGAAGAAGGAGGAGGCAGAACTCGCCTCAGCGTACGCCGACGATTATCGAGAATACCGAAAAAGAGTGCCGCTGTTCCTTCCTTTACCAGGACGGTCAGGTCTACCCGCTGAGGGCAACTTTTCCACCCGCCAGGTCATCTTAAATGAAGAGTACAAAGCGATAGTCGGGTTCCTGTTGATTGTCGCTTTTCTGATAACCAGGGTGAACTGGTGAGAAGAATTCCATTTTTCTTGATATTTCTGGCAGGGATTCTTGTGGTCGGTCTGTCGGCTTCGCAGTCTCGTCAGATTTTCCAGGACCTTCTTCCTCCCGGCCAACGGTTTGAGGCTCCATTTCAAAAAGGAGAGGTTCTGCGCTACGAGGTTAACTGGAAACCGGTCTTCTTTTTCCCTGCCTTTAAGGCTGGAGAGCTACGCTTTCTGGTAGATCAGGCACAATATCGCGGGAGGGACACCTATCGCATTTCCGCCTGGGCGGAATCAGACGGGCTGCTGGCTCGAGTGGCCGGTTTCGAGATCAGAAACTACTACCAGTCGGACATCGACCGTGAGGACTATCGTTCCTATCGAAATGTGCAGAAGACCAGACAGGGTGACCGGAAACGTGATATTGAGATCATTTTCGATTACGAAGACGGGAGGACATATTTCAGAGAAGTTGATGTAGGTGCAGATCCTCCTAAGGAACTGAAAAGGAAAACCATAAGAAACATGCCGCAAGTGGTGATCGATGTCGTTTCCGTCTTCTACGTGGGACGTCTTCGGGAATTGGAACCTGGCCAGCACTTTGCGTTTCAGCTGAGCAACGGTGACGATTTTAAGGAAATTCGAGTCGAAACTCTCGGAACGGAAAGGGTGAGCACCCCGGTCGGAAACTTCTCGGCCGTCAAGCTCACCACTCGAGGAGGTCTCTTTCGTGAACATGGCGAATTTCGGGTCTGGTATTCTCTGGACGACCTCAGGGTGCCGGTCAAATTCGAAGCAGATGCAAAATTCGGGAAGGTT
>DATGOF010000527.1:0-6270 GCA_035306285.1 Acidobacteriota bacterium
TTCTAAGTAACGAGTGAGACTGACGAAACCAGTACCGAATCGACAGGGCGCCCATCCCGACATCGCCGGCTACTCCTCCTGTTGATTCCGGTTATTATCGCACTATCAGTCTGGGCATTGCGCCCTGCCATCAGTCGGAGCGGGGATTCGTCGGTTGAAGCTGTGGAAATAAGCGCAACCCCGGTCTTCGCAGCTAACGTTAGTGTGGGATTTCTGGATATCTCTTCAGTTTACCCTGGCGAACTACAGGCTGACGTCAGCGATCTTTCGTCTCGGATCTCCGGACGCTTAAAAGAGGTACTGGTGCGAATCGGGGATCGCGTCAATGCGGGTGACATTATTGCAATTATCGACGACGCCGATTTGCAGCGGCAGTACGAAGAATACCGTGCCCAGGTAGCAGTCGAAGAAGCTAACTTGCTGGAAATAAAAGCTCGACTGTCCGAGGCTGAACAGGAACGAAGCCGGATGGAGACTCTCCTGGAAGATGGCCTGGTTAGCACTCAAGACACAGAGAGCGTTCGTGCAACTGAAGAGGCTTTGCAAGCTCAGTATCAAGCCATCCAAGCCCGCAAGCTGCAATCTCAGGCTCGTGTTGAACTCCTTTCCCAACAGCTTGAAGAAACACGTGTTCTGGCTCCATTTGCAGGTATCGTTTCGGAGCGTTATCTCAATCCTGGCGAGTTCGTTCAGCCTGGCACACCCATCGTTCGCCTCGTTGAAAGCGGACCCTTGCGAGTCCTCTTTTGGGTTCCCGAGGAGGAGTTGGACTATGTTCGGTCCGACACGCGCTTTTTTGCCAGCACACCGGGAACTGGCAACACTTTCTTTAATGGGCGAGTCACAGGATTAGCAGGCGAGATGGATCGCAGCAATCGAACTCTTGCTGTTGAGGGTGTCCTGCTCGAATCACACCAGGCACTCCGAGCCGGTATGTATTCCACGGTTCAGGTGACTCGCGGAAGAGTGCAGGGAAAGATCGTCCCCGGAGCTGCCGTTTTACATCGAGTCAATGCGGATGGGAAAGAAACAGATGGAGTCTTCGTAGTAGACCAACAGGCTGCCCGGTGGATCCCAGTCACAATTCTGGGTCGTGACAGTGACTACGTGGCGATTGAAGGAGCTGTTGAAGAAGGGCAGCAGGTTCTCACCTTCGGGCACCAGAACTTGGCGGACGGCGCACGAGTCTCGATCGTGGAATCCACCAGCCCGTTAACGCAGTGGAATGCCGAGTAAGAGGAGAATTCCCAGATGAATCTGCCAGCCTTATGCGTCCGCCGTCCAATCGGGACCGGCATGATCTTTCTTGCCGTCGTAGTAATCGGGTACGTCTCGGTTCAGCGTCTGGTCGTGGACCTGATGCCGGAAGTGGACTCTCCTCGAATTTCAATCACCACCCGCTATGAAGGAGTGGCTCCGCAGGAGATCGAAACTTTAATTACCCGCCCTATTGAGCAGGCTGTTTCAACCATCGAAGGCGTCGATCGGATCGAGGCTACCTCCTCAGAAGGATTAAGTCGAGTAGAACTTCAATTCTTGTGGGGCTCCGATCTCGAAGAAGCACTTAACGAAGTTCGCACCTACCTGGATCGTATCCGAGATGACCTACCCGAAGACGCAGAGGCCCCGTCAATATGGAAATTTAACCTCTCAGACTATCCTGCCGCTTTTTTGGGTCTGAGTGGCAGCGGAGATGTGCGTCGACTGCGCTATCTGGCTGAAGAAACGCTCAGTCGAAGGTTGGAAAGAGTCCAGGGTGTCGCGTCGGTGGAGGTACGCGGGGGAAGAGTCCGCGAAATCCAGGTTCGTCTCGATGCAAATAAGTTGTCTTCCCTGGGAATAGGCGCGCGGCAGGTCAGTGCGGCCCTTGCCAGAGAGAACCGGGATGTTTCTGCAGGTGACATGCTTGCGGATCAAAAGGAAGTCGTGATCCGAGCTTCGGGTGAGTTTAAGAATCTGCAGGAAATTGGGGACACGATCGTTACCTACCGGCGGGGACGCGCAATTCGTGTAAGCGACCTAGGTGAGGTCGTGGACTCTTATCAGGAAGTAACAAGCGAGCTTTGGATCGATGGCAATCCGGGAATTCGTCTAAGAGTTGCAAAGCAATCCGGGGCCAATACGGTTGAGGTGATCAAGAACCTGCGAGAGGAAGTGGAGCGGATTAATCAGGAATATGAAGGACATCTGGCCCTGACCTTTCTAATGGATAGTTCGGAATTCATTAAGCAATCGATCACCAACGTTCAGTCGTCTGCTCTCTACGGGGCAATTCTCGCCCTCATCATCCTGATGGTCTTTCTGCGAGACTGGCGCTCAACTGTCATCATTTCTACTGCAATCCCGATCAGCGTGCTGGCGACCTTTTCCCTTATGTATTTCTACGGGTTCACGTTGAATGTTATCTCCTTTGGAGGGCTAGCCCTGGGAATCGGGATGCTGGTCGACAATGCCATCGTCGTCCTAGAAAATATCTACAGAAAACGAGAGCAAGGAAGCGATCACAAGAGCAGCGCTATCAAAGGAACGGCGGAAGTCGGCATGGCGGTGGTGGCAGGGACACTCACCACCGTGGCGGTCTTTTTCCCAGTGGTTTTCATTCCTGGTTTTGCCGGAATCTTCTTCAAGGAAATGGCCGTAGTCGTTTGCTTTGCACTTTTCTGTTCCCTGGCAGTGGCTCTCACGCTCGTACCGGTCCTCTCGTCCACAGTGCTGAGCAAGAAGCCCGGCCTCGGCTCCCCTTGGACGAGACGCCTTTACTTGATGGGAGAAAAGGCGCTGAGCCGACTCGAGGATTTTTACGGCGGACTTGTCCGAAGGGCACTCCGATACCCCTGGCTGACTATCGCCTTGTCCGCCCTGTTGCTCGCATCCACACTGCTGCTGATACCTTCTATAGGCTACGAGCTGATGCCGGAAACTGACGAGGGCAGGCTGGATATTACTGTCGAACTTCCTGTCGGCACCCCCCTGGAACGTACCGTGCCTGTCATGAGGGAAATTGAGGATCGAGTCCTCAGCGTTCTCGAACCAGGAGAGCTGGAGCATGTCATGACCGTGGCCGGCCCCCCTCGAGCTTGGCGACCGGGGAGTGCAAATCAGGGAACCCTTGAGCTCACGCTGGTGTCGCTAAGTGAAAGGAAACGTTCGTTGGAGGAGATCGCTTCTGCCATTCGTCCCCATCTTGCCCAGATCCCGGGCGTCGAGTACCAGGTTCGACCGGGTAGCAGCAATATCCTGATGAGGATCATGCGAGGGGGTGGCGACCGCTTGAGTGTTGATATTCGGGGATTCGATCTGGCTACAGCAGATCGGATGGCTCAGGACATCGCCAAGCTGATGACCACAATACCAGGAATTGCGGATGTCGATATCGGACGCGACCCTGGAAAGATCGAACGCATCCTTTATGCCGACCGCAAGCGATTGGCCGAAGTCGGGTTATCCGGCGCCGATGTGGCAGATGCAGTGGAACACTATGTGCTCGGTCGCGTTGCCACACGATTGCGAGAGGCTGGTTACGAATACGACATTCGAGTCCAGCTTGACCCTATGGATCGACGACATATTCAGCAACTGCCGGAGCTTCCAATAATCTCCCCTGATGGACGCCTTCTGCCGATTTCTTCGGTGGCAAGGATCGAGCAGACTGACGGGCCGACTTCCATATCCCGGGAAAATCAAGAACGCATTCTTCGCGTGAATGCGGGAATCACAGACCGCCCTCTGGGGGATATTGTGGCCGATTTGCAGGAAGCACTCGCACCCATTGCGGTTCCTCAGGGTTTTTCAATCGGTATAGGCGGAGAATACGTGGAGCAACAGAAAATGTTCGGGGACTTGCTGGTCGGTCTGTTAATAGCCATCTTCCTCGTATACACCGTAATGGTAGTTCAGTTTGAATCTTTACGACATCCCTTTGCCATTATGACGGCCGTTCCATTTGGCCTGATTGGAGTGATACTGTCCCTTTATCTAACCAACACGACATTTAATATCAATTCCTTCCTTGGAACGATCGTCCTGGTAGGTGTCATGGTGAATAACTCCATCCTGCTTGTCGACTATGTGAATCTTCTCCGCAGAGAATACGATATGCCTCTTCATGATTCACTGGTCGAGGGCGCGAGGCGTCGTCTCCGTCCTGTCTTGATGACGACTTCAACAACCGTGCTGGCGATGCTACCTTTGGCTCTGGGAATTGGTGAGGGAGCCGAACTACAGGCTCCGCTGGCCCGAGTTATCGTGGGAGGACTCGTCACGTCGACCTTAATCACTCTCGCTTTCGTTCCCTGCCTCTACTTCGTGATGGAACGAAGCCGAGTCCACGCCAGGGAGACCCATCCGGCAGCTCTGTCTGCTGAAGCGAGTGCACGCGCCCGATAAGAAAAAGACAGTCTTTCTCGGTCACCGGACAGACGATGCATGGATAGTTAACGTTCCGGATCAATATGCCTTCTTCGAACCGGACCTCGCCGCCTCGGAGTTAACTCCTGGAACTCCTTCCATTGGCTTTCCGTTAAGATTTTTCGAAGCTCTTGCTCGGTCTCAAGCCGTATTCTGCGGATTTGCGGAGAAAACGATCGCCTCAACTGAATCAATTCAGCTCGAGTATCCTCCAGGACTCGTTCAACTTCCTTTCTTTGTTCGGGAGTCAAGTCCAGCCTTATTAAAATGCGTTCCATACCTCCGCCATAGCGCAGACCAAGTCGCGGCTCATTCCACTGGGAGTAGATCTTGAACATGAAACCGCCGGCCACCATCCCCAACAAAAAGATCCCCAGAACGAAAATCCAGATTTTCGACTTCTGACTATTGACTTCCATTCACACCCTCACTCTCGTAAAGAGTAGCCAGTGCTTCCTCGTAGCCAAATTGATCTTCCTGTCCCCCTTCAACGAGAATGAATTCGGCTGAGAAGATCCCAGACGGTTCCTCCCCGGATAAGCCGGCCTGAAGTCGGCTTTCAGAAAAAAAGGCGAAACCTGCAAGGAAAACCACGAATAAGATCAATGAAGAAACCAACCCAGGAGCAACTTTCCAAATTCTTTGCCAGGTCAACCATTCTTCTACCGCTTCGGTTTCGTTCCTTCTTACGTGTGCCATTACACGCTGCGCAAAGAATGGCGGAACCTCAAAGCTTTCCACGGACTCAGAACTCACCGCCTCAAACTGTACCCAGGCTGCTCTGAAAGCGTTTCGACACCTCGCGCACCGTTTGGCATGTTGTCTGATCTCGTCGAGCTGAGACTTATCCAGAGACGCAATGCCAGCCCGATCCAGCCTATCTAGGACTTGACTACACTGATGCCTGGTGCGTCTCATCGACTTCTCTCCTCATTCAAGGTTTTTTCAATCCTCTCGCGTAGTTTCTTCCTGGCACGAAAGGCCCGAACCTTGACCTTTGAAGAGGTCCAGCCTAGTTCATTAGACACTTCCTGCACCGTGTATCCCTCTGCGTCTAACCACCTGAGCACAAGGCGATCCTCTGGCTCCAACAAGTCGAGTAGCTTTTCAGCAAGCTGCCGGGCAATCATTGTGGCTTCTTGATTCTCTGTTCCGGAAGATGACAGCGTCATTGACCGTCGTTCAGCATCGAGAAGCCAGTCTTTCTCTGCCTGAGTTAGAGACGTGAATGCCGTTTCTCTTCTCCTCTTTTGACTCCGAAGTATGTTCAGACATACATTTCGTGTGAGCCTGATCAACCAGTATTCGAACGGAGCCTTGCCGTTGTAGTGAGTCAGATTGGAGTGCAACCTCACGAACGTTTGTTGGGCTGCTTCCTCCACTTCGTCCTGTCGCCGAAAGAACCGGCCGGCAACCTGAAAGACGCGCCCCGCATATCGCTCAATAATGGCCTCGAAACCTCGCTGATCTCCTTCAAGAGCCTTCCGGATAAGCTCGTTGTCTGTGTCGTTATCCAGCGCGCGGTCCAGTTTGACACCCGTTTCTGAAGACTCGTCCTCGTTTCCCCAGAGCAGGCTATCTGCGGCAATTAGTCGACTCAGGGGAAGCGGGCCGTCGCCAGCCATAAATCTTTTACGGTCCATCGAAAGACTTCAGGCCCTCTGCTGTTGAACACTGGAGGGCCTGAAGCAATCTAATAGGCTTTACTGGGGGCCTGGAATTCTTCGAAAGTACCTGCGGTCTCCCATACGATCCCGAACCTGTTCCAGTTTGTCCAGTTGCTCGGGTGTGAGAATGAGCTTCATCTCCTGCATCATCTGATACCGATACCCCATCAATTGAGCCTCAAGCCGTCCTACTCCA
>DATGOF010000528.1:0-6010 GCA_035306285.1 Acidobacteriota bacterium
TCAAGGGTCAGCAAGGCGCTTTCGGGTAGGAGCTCCTCGAGCACTTTTTGCATCGTCTCGTGATCCTTTCTCCGTGAAACTCCTGCCAATCCAGCGCAGGCCGCGACGATCTGATGATTTGACAGCTTACCCTCCCGGAGAGCTGATTCGATGGCGATCCGAAGCGACGTTTTGGCGGTGTAAAGCCCCTCCGAAAGATAGTTGGATGGACCACTGACTCCTCGCCCCAGGATCCTCCCCTCCCTGTCGGCGGCCAGGCAAACGGTTTTCGTTCCGCCGCCATCGATCCCCAATACAACTTCAGCGGCCATTTCCGATAGTGTAACAACGGAAGTAAACAGCAGTGAAGTCCTCCTATCTAAGGCACCCTGCCCTTCTGTCTACAACACGAAATCCTGATGCGATTTGACTCAGAAGCGCCCCCGGATTACAATTAAAAAGTCAATTAAATTGATCTGTTTAGTAGGATACTACATTGGAACTACTGAAATCGGGCCAGGGAAAAGTATTTCTAGTAGGTGCCGGTCCGGGGGATCCCGAGCTGATCACCCTGAAAGCCGCGCGGATTCTTCGACAGGCTGAGGTTGTCGTGTATGACCGACTGGTCCATCCGGCCTTACTCGAAATGGCACCCTCTGCTGAACGGATCTCGGTCGCCAAGAAGGGCGGTCACTACTCCTTTCCACAGGAGCGAATTCACCAACTGCTGGTGCACAAAGCCAAGCAAGGGCTTCAGGTCGTCCGTCTCAAAGGGGGTGATCCCTTCCTTTTCGGAAGAGGCGGTGAAGAAGCACTTTACTTGCTGGAACAGGGAGTTCCTTTCGAAGTGGTGCCGGGTGTTAGCTCGGCACTGGCTGCGCCGGCTTCGGCAGGGATACCTGCAACCCATCGGGGTGTTGCATCGTCGGTAGCGTTTGTAACCGGTCATCAGGCTAGCACCGCCTCAGATCTTGTTGACTGGGGCGCCCTGGCAACGGCGGTAGATACGCTGGTAGTCTTGATGCCCGTCAAAAACCTTCGCTGGATTGTTTCCCAACTCGTGCTTCACGGACGCTCACTGGATGCGCCTGCCGCTATGATTCAGTGGGGTACCCGTGAAGAGCAGAAACAGGTGTTCTCGGATTTGAAAGATATCGTTTCGGCCGCTCACCGAGAATCGATACAGTCGCCGGCTGTGCTGGTGATTGGACGAGTGGTTGAAATAGGCCAACAGCTCATTGATCACCTGGGTTCGACTCGAAGCGCGGGTGCGCTCCTGCCGCAGAATTCAATCGAGCAAATGGCTTAAAAGCCTCTACTTTTCTGACTGATTCTTCCCGGGTAGTATGGACGGCCATGGGATTTACGCTGCTGGACTATGCCGTTCTGTTCTCCTACCTGATCGCTACTGCAGTTCTCGGTACTTTACTCGGTCGCGGACAAAAGAACATTGAAGATTACTTTCTCGGCGGAAAGAATATGCCCTGGTGGGCCATCTCTGTTTCCATCGTGGCCACCGAAACGAGTACGCTGACCTTTATTGGGGCGCCCTCCATCGCCTATACAGGAGACCTCACTTTTCTCCAGATCGCCGGCGGCTATCTCATCGGAAAGATTCTGGTCAGCTTCGTGTTGATTCCAGGATATTTTCGGGGACAGATTCAAAGCGCCTATGAGGTTCTGAACGTCCGGTTTGGTAGTTCCGTGCGTGCCTTTTCAGCCATACTTTTTCAGGTTACTCGAACCCTGGCTGACGGCGTTCGACTCTTTGCGACTGCCCTGGTGCTTTCGGTAGTCACCCAGATGTCAGACGTCTGGACCATTGTGATCATCGGCCTGGTTACCATTTTTTATACCTTCTATGGAGGGATGACTGCCGTTGTCTGGAATGACGTTATCCAGCTGGCAATCTATCTGATCGGGGCGATAATCGCCTTCTTTATGATTTTGGAGAGGATCCCGGGAGGCTGGGAGGAGGTTGTCCACATCGCTGCTCCGGAAGCAAAGTTACAATTTCTCGATTTAAGTTGGGACCTTTCACTGCCCTACACCCTCTGGGCGGGTTTGATCGGAGGTGCTTTCCTCACATTTGCGACTCATGGCGCCGATCAAATGATGGTTCAACGTTATCTGGCCTGCGGGACGCCGCGGAAAAGCCAGATTGCGCTAATTGTCAGCGGTGTCATCGTCTTCTTTCAGTTTTTATTATTTCTCGTCATCGGCGTCTTACTGTATGCCTTCTACCATCACGTTCCATTGGGGCGCGAACTCGACCAGATTGACCGTATCTTCCCCATTTTTATTGTGGAGCAGATGCCTCCCGGCGTTTCGGGCTTAGTCATTGCCGCTATTTTTGCAGCCGCGATGTCTACCCTGAGCAGTTCGCTCAATTCACTTGCCTCCTCCTCGGTCAATGATTTTTATCGGCCATACTTCGTCCCCAACGCGTCGGATAAGCACTACCTGATGATCTCGCGGACCCTTACCCTCGGCTGGGGCATCCTCCTAATCCTGGTGTCACTACTGGCACGGAACTGGGG
Source organism: Acidobacteriota bacterium (assembly GCA_035306285.1). Classification (GTDB taxonomy): domain Bacteria; phylum Acidobacteriota; class UBA6911; order RPQK01; family JAPXNP01; genus DATGOF01. The sequence continues at coordinate 2,520 of DATGOF010000528.1, forward strand.
AGAAGTTCTGCCAATTGGCTTAACCATCGCAAGCGTGACGATGGGAGCCGTGTTGGGAATCTTTCTGCTCGGGCTGCTACCTGGTAGAGCGGTGCAAGGAGCCGGACTGGCGGGAATGGCCTCAGGACTGGCGGTAATGATCTGGATCAATCAGCTTCCCGATATTGCCTGGCCCTGGTATGTCTTTATCGGGACAACCGTGACATTCTGCGTCGGCGCTGCCCTGACTTGCTTCGGTAGACGATCGGACGCAAAAGGATAGGCGTCGTACCTGTCAGGCGAATGTTGCCAGGCTGTACGACCCCTAGAAAATGGAAGAAGGGCAATTTTCTAGCAAACGACAGTAACTGCTTAATAACCTTCGATTTCTCCGTGGCCCTGCACCACCAGTCCCAGGGTAATTGAGTCAAAGGGAACAGCCAGCGTCCACTGATCAAGGTCATTCTTGACCATCGCGGGTTCAGAGACCGCTTCATAAACGGGATAAAGAGCCATGACAGCCGGGTGAGGAGTCCCCGAAGCCTGAACACTCAGTGCAATCAGTTCTGCGAGGCTGTAGGCCTTTTCAGGATCCGTATCCTGGTCAGCGGGAGCAAGAAGCAAGAAATCGCGATAGGAGGATACGCCCATATGGTTTCCGTCAGCTGGTTGGACGCCATATCGGAGGGTGTACTGTCCCGCCGCGATCGGGGAATCCTTGTAGTCCTTCCAGGGTTCCAGCAACTGAATGATTCCGACCAGGGATCCCCCCTCCAATTGCCCAAACGACACCCCCAGTTCCGTACTACCGGAAGCGGCAAGAGCCAACTCGGAAACAAACCAGATACGGGCAACCGGGCTGCCGTCCAGCTTGACTTCGTACCCCTTCTCCGCGACGGCTGCCACGACTGCGGGAGAGTAACCATCAGGAGCACTCTCTGCAAGTGCTGAAACAGATGCCTCCTGGGCTGCAGCGAGCGAAGCGCACCCTACCAGAAGGAGAAGAAAAAACCAAATTTGACGCACGTTTGCCAAGAAGCTTATCCTCTCGCTCTCAGCGGACGAAGGTTCCGACGAAAGCGCTTCGCTTGGCCGGGCTGCTCCATGTGCCGTTCAGCTCGTCACCTTCGTATCGGTGTACCACCGTATATGCCGGTTGAGAACTGGCAAGCTCCGTCAGAGGCGGATAGTATACGGATTCGTTCCCGCAGATGGTGTCGTGGTGGTGCAAAGCTCTCGTTTTGATCTCTGCAAAATCTCCTGCTTTTACTTCTGCAAAGCCGGACTGAGCGATCATCTCGAGGTGAACCGGAGCAGTCTTAATCGCGATCACCTGAGTCGTCAGGTCGGGAGCCAGAGAGCGGGCGAGATCAACTAACGCATCATGTTGAGCCTGATTGGCTTTTTCATCGACGATCAGAACTGCCCTTGTCGTCGGATCCGGGGCGAACGGATCACCGAGCGTCGAGTTAGATTTCACAACTGCAACGACACTCAAGCCATCCAAGGCGACCCCTTGCCACAGGCCCTGGTTGATTCGCCAGGCCAAAATGGCCTCCTTTCCGGTGAGATTCATCTCGCCGTTTGCAAAACAGGGTCCGGTATAGACGTCAGCAGTCCTCACTTCGACGTAATCTCCGGAAATGGATGCATCCCCGGCAACGGCGAAAGGAACAAAAGCGAGAAAGATGGCGGAAAGCACGAGGATTAAAGTTCTCATCTCAATCGACCTCCTTGCTGTCAGGCTCGTTCGATTAGTCCTCCAATCAGAGATGATCCTGCTCGGGGGATATTTTTGTATTCTACCGAAGCCTGAAGCCAAACTCAAAGGTAAGTGCACACCGGCACAAGGACTGGCAAACACCTGTAGGAGAGGCTGCCCTGCATTTTCACACGCCAGCCGGCGGCCTAGAAAATATCGAGAAGCTATACGTGTTGGAGTCGCAACCGACCTGTGCTCGGTGCTGTAGGCTCGATCCTCGTCAGGAGCTTCTCGAGCTTGGTTCCGGGGCTTTAAAGAGACTCAAAGCAGGTGCGTCCCGGCTGACAGCGATCCTTGCTAGCCACTTTGCCGTCCGGCCCCAGGCAGTTCATCGTGTGGGTACACCAGAAGAAACCATCGCTGGTGTCCGGGACAGTGGGGTCTCGTTCGGATTGCACAAACATCCCCTTCGAGCGGAGTCGTCTGCACTGGCTTCGCATGCTATTCGAGGAGGCCATTCTAAATCTCCCTTCCTGTGGCTCGCAGTACGGCCCGTTTGACCGCCACATGAGCCAGTCTGATTTTATATTCATTTCGGCTCAGGGCCCTCGCATTGGCCACCGCTTGCCGCCCGGCCCGGTCAGCCAGCTCCTCGCTGACCTGATTGCCAACCAGAACTTCACGGGCCTCTGTAGAAATCCACGGAGTAGGTGCGACGTGTCCCAGCACGACACGAGCATCCTCGACCTGATTTCCGTTCATGCGGAGCGTGACTCCAGCTGCGGCCAGTGGCCAGTCGAGCGCTTCCTTCTGCCGCACTTCATAGGTGGCATTTCGTGCTCCCGATGCCGGAATGATGATCTCAGTTAAGATCTCGTCCGAAGCCAGGTCATATTCGCGTTCGTCGTTTCTTGACGGGATCCGGTAAAAGTCTTCGAGTGCGACTTCTCTTTCACCTTTAGGTCCGAAGATCTTAAGACGGGCTTCCAGGGCAATTAGCGCCGGAGCCAAGCTGGATGGATTGACGAAGTATGCCGGTCCCTGATTTCCAAGAATGGCATGATAACGGTTGTCTCCCTCTTCCACCATCGAACGACCATTATGCTGAGCAAGCAAGCCATAGCCGCTTCGATAATACCAGCAGCGTGGGCGCTGGCAGAGGTCGCCCCCGACCGTTCCCATCATCTGGATCTGAGGACTTCGCACGCCATCCGCAGCCTGTATCAGAGCCGGGTAGTTCTTTTTGACGTTGTCGTCGTTCAGCAACTCATCCAGAGTGACCAGGGAACCGATTCTGAGGCCACCCCCCTCCGAGCGAATGCCCTTCAACTGCTGGATGTTTTTAATGTTAACGACACGACCAGGAGTAATGATCCGATCCTTCATCAGGCTCAGGAGGTCTGTGCCGCCAGCCAGGATGACCGCATTGTCAGCGGAACTGAGAGCCTTGACGGCCTGTTCTCTGGTCGTTGGGCTGGCGTATTCGAATGCTTTCATCATCAGCTTAACCCTCCCTTCTCGATAGCATCGAGGACCCGCTCAGGCGTGAGAGGAAGGTAAGGAATTCGGATCCCGACAGCATTCGCGACGGCGTTGGAGATTGCGGCGCCTGGCGAAATGACGGGAGGCTCGCCAAGACCAATCACCCCGCGCTCATCGTGAGGAGGACCTGTCATCATGTGGACGACAAGGTCTCCGATATCGCCAATGCCTGGAAGTTTGTAGAACTCCATGTTGGCATTGAGCATCCTGCCGGTGATCGGGTCCGTTATCTTTTCCTCGCTCAGAGCGTAAGCGATGCCCATGATCA
>DATGOF010000529.1:0-4375 GCA_035306285.1 Acidobacteriota bacterium
CGGGGAGTTCCTTACGGGACTGACGCCAGCAAGCTCAGTCGGGCCGGAATTCCGAGCATTGTCCTTGGTCCGGGCTGTATTGACCAGGCTCACAGCGCAGTTGAGTTCGTTAGTTTGGAACAGGTCGCGCAGGCGGCACAAATCTATTTACACATCATGCTGGCGTACCAATGAACAGAATATTAAAACGCGAGACGTCCCTCTATAGGCAGGACTTCGATGGTGCTGAGCACAAGTTCTATCTCAACACAGCAGCAGAAGGCCTGCCCTTAAAAAACACCCGGAAGGCTTTCGACGAGTATCTGACCGCGAAGGCCATGGGAGCTGCCGGGCGACCATTACTGTATGAACGGGATCGCGAGTGTAAACGACGGCTAGCAGAAATGCTGGATGTGCATTCGGATGAGATCGCGATTCTTTCCAATGCTTCCGAAGGCATCAATCGACTGTGCCAGTCAATTGACTGGCGGCCGGGGATTGATGAGATAGTGATCAATGACCTGGAATTCCCCTCGAATGTTTTGCCCTGGCTAAAACTACAGCAGCAGGGTGTCAAGGTTCATGTGATCCGAAGTGAGAACTGGACCCTCTCCCCATCGGATTTCGATCGTTACATCAATTCCAACACGCGGCTCGTCTCGGTTAGTCACGTCAGCTATATGACGGGTGCCCGCCTCGACATATCCGAAATAGGCCGCATCGCACACGAAGCGGGAGCGATCTTTGCCGTTGATGCGACGCAGTCAATAGGACGCGTTCCGGTGCCGATGGAGGAGGTTGATTACCTAGTTGCAAGTTCTTACAAATGGTTGGCCAGCCCTCACGGAGGTGGAATTGTTTTCTGTCGACGGGAATTCCTGGACTTGTTCGAACCTGCGGGCGTGGGTTGGTGGTCGGTCGCCGACCTTTTTTCGGACGACCGGTTCGAAAGATATGAATTGAAGGATGGAGCGGAGCGGCTCGAGCTGGGAATGCCAAATTTCCCGGTAGTTCTTGGGATCAAGGAAGCGGTCGAATACCTCAACACGATCGGCGTGGAAACCATTGCAGCCGATCTCGAGCCTTTATGTAATTACCTGGTCGAAGAGCTTGTCAGACTGGGCGTGAAATTGATGACTCCGATTGAAGCTTCGAATCGGGCCGGCATCGTTTCATTTCGCCACGATGACTGCGAGCATCTTGCCAACAGTCTGGCGCAGGATCATGACGTCCATGTGTGGGGCGGGGACGGACGAATCAGAATCTCAATCCATCTCTATAACGACAGAGAAGATGTGGATGCGTTCTTGAAAGGACTCTCGGAGCTTTTGTAAGGCGAATCTAAATGGTCACGGAAAATCTCACTCTAGGCCTCGTTCTCGTGCTACTGGGTGGGTTGCTTCAGGGAAGTTTCATGCTCCCGATGAAATACACCCGGGAGTGGAAGTGGGAGAATGTGTGGCTGGTCTTCTCCGCAACCGCCTATTTGATCCTGCCATGGCTGATTGCATATCTGACCGTGCCGAGACTGGGGGATGTTCTCTCCGGGACCAGCAGTCGAACCCTGGTGCAGACGATTGCGCTTGGGCTGGGCTGGGGTGTCGGCGCGTTGACCTTTGGATTGGGCGTCGACTATCTTGGATTGGCACTGGGCTTCGCCATAATCCTGGGGCTAACCGCCGCGATTGGTACCCTGGTTCCTTTGTTGGTTCTGTCTCCTGAGAGCCTCGGGGGGACGCCCGGACTGATGATTTTGATTGGTATTGCCATTATCATCGCCGGAATATCCGTGTGTTCCTGGGCCGGAAATCTCAAAGAACAGGCTTTGGCCGGTGGGGGGCGATCGGTCACCGGAAACGAGCCCCGTTCCTACGCTCTCGGGCTTCTTTTTTGTATCCTTTCAGGGATCCTTTCCCCTTTTGGGAATCTGGGTTTTGCGTTCGGATCGGAGGTGAGCGAAGTGGCACTGGCGATGGGAACTTCGGAACACTACGCCGCCAATCCGCTGTGGGCATTACTGACCCTGCCTCTGTTCTTCTGCAACGCCGGCTTCTCACTCTATCTTCTCTCCCGCAGTGGAGCCTTTTCCCGATTTTCCACAGCACCCGCGCACTACTACTTGCTGGCAGCCAGTATGGGTGCAATGTGGATCGGAGGGATGGCCACCTACGGCTCTGGAGCGAACAAGCTGGGCGAGGCGGGAGCCTCTGTCGGCTGGGCCATTTTGATGTCCTCAATGGTCATTTTTGCGAATCTATGGGGAGTCCTCACCGGTGAGTGGGCTGGCGCCGGTAAGAAGCCGCTCCGGGTGATGGGACTCGGGGTCTTTCTTTTGATAATCGCGATTTTCGTGATAGGTTTCAGCCGCGCTTAAAGAAGAACTCCTCAGCAGTCTTTCGAAGGATCCACTCTCGGTCTTCTGCACTGAGAAAATCAAGGTGTTCTCGGATCAGAGCGATGCTGGCTTCATAGGGCTCATTCAGGATCTGAAACGGGCAATCAGAAGCCCACATTAATCGCTGTGGACCGTAAGCTTCGAAGACCTGCTTGATCGTCGGGGCCAGATCCAGGTGAGGAGGTTGTTTTTGACCCAACGCGTAAAAAGCAGAGACCTTTACTCTGACTTCGGGATATTGGGAGAGATAGCAGAGCTGATTGACGTCTTCTTGCCTTATCTCGCCCGAAATACCAAGTCTCGCCAGATGATCAACGATCACCGGCGTTTCCGGAAAGCGGGCAACGACTTTCTCGAGTACAGGCAGGAACTCTGGATTGATGAGGGGACAGATCGCCAGGCCAAGGGCGGCTCCCTGACGAAACATCACGTCGAATGCGCCTTCAGAAAGTCGGGCCGCAGCTTCCGGACTGGTAATGGTAATTCGGAAGCCTCGCGCGCCCTTTCCCGCCAAGCGTTTCATTTCCTCCTCGACCGCCTTCATACGCGGGTCGATGATAGCCACACCTCGAAAGATATCGGGAGATTCAGCGATGACATCGAGCATGTACTGGTTGTCGGTCCCGTAATAGCTCATCTGGATAAGGACGATGCGGTCGACACCGCTGGCACGAGCGTGAGCCAGAATCTGACGTGGAAGAAATTCCCGCAGTGCCATTTCTTCCCGCCTGGTATTAGGGGAAAAGGGGTAACGTTGAAAATCATCAGACCAAACATGAACGTGAGAATCGACGTAGTTCAATGTTCTCCTCGAAATTCACTGTATAATCCCGACGAAAGTCCGCCGGGTTCGTGGAATTGATACGAGCCTGATCGTGGATTATCAGTCACGTGGGTACGGCCATCTGTACTATATCACGGGGCGGGAAAAAGACCATGAGTAACAAAACACCTTCCGATAACACGAGCCAGCGGCGGTTCTTTGCTGTCGTGATTGCGATATTGTTGATCTTCACCGCTTGCAACGATTCCGGAGATGAGTTTACTCCTTCTATTTCCGGTACAGTCACCGCTGAGCACGATTACGACCCGATTTCCGATGCCGTTGTGAGCTGGACGCTAAAATCGGGAGATCGCATCGGACAGACATTCGCAATTTCTGAAAGCCAGGCTCTTTCGGGAATCCAGTTGAAGTTGATGAGAATGGGAGAGCCCCGGCCATTGATCCTGAGGATTCGCTCAGAGTGGGATGGGCAGGATCTGATCACCGGCAGGCTACCTGCAGTTGCGGTCAGTCGCTTTTTTGAAACCTGGGTATCTTTTGGTTTTCCACGGCCCATCCAACTTGAAAGTGGTACTTACGTGATCCAGCTGGAAGTCGAGGAAGGCAGTCAGAGCCAAGGATACTATGAACTCTATGGGACAGCATCCGCACCGACTGATCACCCGCAGTTTAATGTTCGCTATCAGTACCTCCCCCCCTGGGACGATGGTTCTACTCGACGGGTCGCCAGGTTTGAAAACCCGGCCAACCTGGATTACGGGACAACCACGAAGTATTACGCTGACGGTGTAGCGCTGAACGATGATGGCTCGACGCTGGAAGCGGGCGATTTTGCCTTCAGGCTTTTCAGCAACTCGAGTTCCGAGCCACAAGAGCGAATCCTGGCGGAGGATCGTTTCTCGTTCATCGAAGAGGAACTCCTGGCACCACTTCATCCCCCCTTTTCCCGAACGCCTCAAGGGGAACCAGGGCCGGGAGAGGTCGTGATTGACGACGCCTGGTCTTTGATCTATCGCGACAACGCAGGAGCGCTGGCTGAAACTTACATCCGCGACTTCCACAGCTACTTGAGATCGTGGGGTGAAGTCACTCAAATGGTTCCCGTTCCGAACATCGACCCCCGGACAGAGAAGGCGGTCCTGATCGGTAGCCCAAGCGATTTTCCGGAGAGAGGTGCTTCTCTGGAAAGATCGGAGGCTTTCCAGGTCGAGATCACA
>DATGOF010000530.1:0-4131 GCA_035306285.1 Acidobacteriota bacterium
TTGCGCAGCACGCAAGAGTAAACATGGGGATAAGGAGATAGAGAAATGCGAAAGAAAGTGAAAACTGTACTGCTGGCCGCGGTTGTTCTATTTCTGGCCGGGCACCTTGGCATGGCTGACCCGGTTTTCGTGGATTCGGCTGATTTCACCGGCAGTCGCTCCACCGGGGGGGGTGGTTTGGTCGGAACCGCCAATTGGGACAACGGCAATTTTACGCTGAGTTGGCAAATCACGGACAATCTTGACGGAACGTTCACCTACAATTACATCATCAGCGGCGAAGGCGAACGCCATAAGAACCTGAGCCACTGGATTTTAGAACTGTCGCAGGGACCTGACTGGAGTGGCGTCTTCGCTAACATCACCGGCCCGGTCGAAGTGAAAACTCATTCCCAAGACGCGGGCAACCCTGGATTGCCAGGAAGCGTCTACGGAGTCAAATTCGACTTCAGAGGCCTTGACATTACTTTTACCACTAGCCAGGCTCCGGTCTGGGGTGATTTTTACGCCAAAGACGGGAAAACTGGTGGGCCTGGCGGCGGGTCCGACATTATCGCCTATAATGCCAATTTTGGTAAAGATCCAGCCAATTACACGGACTTTACCGGCTTTATTGCCCGGCCTGACGGAGAAAGAACGGCTGTGCCAGAACCTGGTACCCTGGTATTGCTCGGTTCGGGTTTGCTGCTGAGCGGACTTTTGAGGAAAAGAAGCCGCTAAGCAGTTTCTTCAGCGGGAGTTAGGTCGGTGAGGGCTTCTCACCCTCACCGGCTTTTTTTCATTTAATCACTGATTCTGGCTGGAATTCTCCTTCAAGGTCCCTTCCGACTTGAAATCGTCACAGTCGTAAACCCGGCGCAAGGTAGGCGCTTCTCGGTCCTGCTCCTCCATCTGCTTCAGGTTCTCTTCGAGTGCCTTCTTAATCTCTTGAAACTCATCCGTGTCTCGTATCGGATCTTCCTGCTGTGGTAGATAAAGCATTTCCGAATAAGTAGTTTCCATTCTTTCGTAGAAAGGCGGGTGAGTTCGAAACCAACTCAGCCCTGTGACATAGCCTTCTTCTTGAGCCATTCGCCCAAAGAAACTCATAAATCCTTCGGTGTCATAATTGGACGCCCACAAGTACTGGGTTCCAAGGATGTCAGCCTCGATTTCGTAGTCGCGATTGACGCCTAGCAGCGACAGATTCAGCACCAATCCGAGACCGAAAAAGCCGTACTGGAGTAAATAGTAAGTCGCAATCGACGAAACTCCGCCGGTCAAAAGTAAGGCGGCGAGTTGAGCGGCCTGATAGATAATGTTCGCGATGTTCGCCTTACCCATAAGGCGGTCGCTGTGGCGTGCGGCGACGTGCGAAATCTCATGTGCCATGACCCCGGCCAGCTCTGATTCGTTTTCAGCCTTCAGAATCAGCCCTGAGTTCACAAAGAGGAAGCCTCCCGGTAGTGCGAAAGCATTGATCTCTTCCGATTTCAAAATGGTTACATCCAGGGGAACCTTGAGATCGGAATGGCGCGCAATTCGAGAAGCCAGGTTTGTCACATAAGATCGAATCTTTTCATCTTCGACTTCCGGAGGAAAGATATTTTGCCGGTGCATCTGTTCGATGGCTTCCCTTCCCGTCTGGATGTCTTCCTCCTGACCTTCGAAGGGACCACCTCGGAATCCGATATCACGAAAGTCCCCGAACTTTCCTACCGGATTCTCGTTGTTCTGAACCATTTCGATCACTTGGTGGTATCGCTCCGGCCATAGCTCCAGAACATCAAGCTTCGCCTGCAAATTCTCGTACTTCGTATCAAGTCCGGTCTCCAGTATTACTTCCAACTCTTGGAGCTGCTGCCGACTGGTCTGAATCTGGCAGTGTAGATTGTGCCGCTTTTCTTCCACTTCTGGCGAGCGTGAAGAGTCTCTGTTCAGAGCCTCGAGCTGATCCTGAGCTTCGCTCACCCGGTCTTCCAGAGTGTCCTCTTCGGCCTCAAGCTCCGATTCTTCCCGATCCTGTTCTTCCTTGAGACGGTCACGATGTTTTTTGATTACGTCCGAGGGCAGATTGAGTTCAGGAGCGACTCGGAACAGCTCGAGGTAAGTGCTCTCGAGCAACTTAGGAACGGGGTCTTGTTCGCCTTCTTGCGCCGCCGGGCTTGACCCGATCAGCCAGACCGGAGCACTGTAGAAAACCATCGCCAGTGCGAGCAAACAACTCATCATTTGTTTCATATGACATTCCTCTTATCCTTGGCTGACCCTTCCTCAGCAGGGTGTCGCGATCACTTCGGTATCACGTAATACCGTCGGTAACTCAAATCGAGCTGGTCATTGTCGGGAGCACCATCACCGTCGATGTCCACTTCAACCTCGATCTCTCGCTTTTCGCCCCCTTTTCCACCCTTGGGGGGCCGGTAGCCGATCATGTATTGAAAGCGCATCATCTTGGCGATGGAATCGAGCACTCCTCCCAGGGCGCCTGCAAAACGGACGCTGTAGAAACGACCGCCGGACTCCTGGGCGAATGTACGGAGTTGGTTCTGTGCCTGCAGGAAGCTCAACCGTTGCAAGCCGCTGAGGTAGGGTTCGGCTCGAATGAAGGCAAGTTCACCGACGCCTATCGAGTAGATAGGCACGCCGGAATTTGCCACCGCTCTGCGGGCTTCGTCGTAGGTATGGCGACTGAAGGTATTCAGACCGGTTGCGACCAGAAGAACAGCCGTCCTTCCCTCGACCTCGCCCAAACCCTTGTATTCGATATCCTCGATTTTCCCGCCGGCAACGGTAAAAACAACGGCGTCAAAGAGGCTGCTGTCGGAAAAGGCAGGGACGCTGTAAAGAAGGCTGTTAACAGCGCTCATTAGCTCCTGCCTGTTTCGGGTAAAGTCGACGAGCACTTCAGGGCTCGTATCGAACGCCACAATCGAGGCGTAATCTTCCGGTTTCAAGATTTGGGAAATAAATAGACCAGCGGGACGCAAAACTTCCGAGCGTATGTAGGTCACTATTCGACTGTATTCGAGAAGCAGAACGATGGTTAATGGAGACTCACCGCCTGCAAAGGAGACGATTTCCTGCAGAGCTCCCTGCTCCTTTACGCGAAAATTGTCTCGCGTCAACTCGGTGTAAAGTTGACCATCCTCTCCAACGACCGAGATGGGCACTCTGACCACTTCCGTCTCCACACCGAAACGTGGAAGTTCCTGATCCTGCTGGGCTTGCTGGGCACGGGTCTGGCAGGAAGTGTACAGTGCCAGAAAAAGAGCGAAACCGAGAATTAGGCGAGTCATATTGGTTCCTCGTATACTTGAAACAGGCGCTCATACAGGAGGCAGGGCTAATTTCAGTATACGTTTCGCTGATGGCGATCACAAATAAGGGGAAGCAAGGGTGGCCGTTGGAGTTTACAAGAAAGCTCCCTACATCGCTGACCAGTCGAGTTAACGAAAGCCCGCAAATGTTATAAGCTGAGGAGCCATTCGCTGGTAAGACTTAGCGTGTAACGGAAAGGACACCACCTGATGGCAGCTAAGAAGGACGCTTTCGAGATCGTTGTAGTCGGCTCTGGACCTGGCGGCTATGTGGCCGCGATCCGCGCCGCTCAACTCGGCCTGAAGACGGCAATCGTGGAACGAGACCGCCTCGGGGGCGTCTGCCTCAACTGGGGCTGCATCCCTTCCAAAGCTTTACTGACGAATGCTCGGATTTATAACCATTTCCTGGAAGCCGATGAATGGGGAATTCAAGTTGAAAAGGTCAGTTTTGACATAGACCACATCATTGGCCGAAGTCGTAAAGTCGCTGACTCTCTTTCAAAGGGCGTAGCTTATTTGATGAAAAAGAATCAGATCGAAGTCATCAATGGCACAGCCCAATTCGACTCTGAAGGTCTTCTGGTCGTGGAAAACGATACGGATGGAAAACAGAAGATCCAGGCCGATCATGTCGTCATTGCAACCGGGGCCCGCGCCCGAAAGATCCCCGGGATCGAGGTGGATGGCAAAACAGTACTTACTTCTCGACACGCACTGGAACTCCGGAAGATCCCCAAATCAGTCGTGGTAATCGGCGGAGGTGCCATTGGTTGTGAATTTGCTTACTTTTACAATAGCTTTGGCGCCGATGTCACAATAGTCGAAATGA
>DATGOF010000531.1:0-2995 GCA_035306285.1 Acidobacteriota bacterium
CCTTTCTTACCCAAAAAGCCAGCCAGTCACCCTCACGTGAGCTCACTGAGAGCATCGAAAGGGAGTGGAATAGTCTCCTGCATGGTTCAGCGGCTCTCCAGATCATCAGCGCCCGTCATTACCTGTCATACCTCTTCGATAGTGGCGAATTCTCCAGGCTCAGAGAACGATGGATCGAACTGATGGACTTGAATGGGTTTAATTGCAGTGACTATCAAGAGTATGAGAATCTGGTTTGGAACGGAGATTTCGAGGTTCCTCTCCAGAGGGGACTCCTCGATTGGCAGCTGATTCCCGGCCGAGGTTATAAATTGGAAGTCCTAGAGGGGCAAGGTTACCAGGACACCCGCGGATTGGTTATGACTTTCGATGGAACTGAGAATGTAAACTTTGCAGGTGTTCGTCAGACGGTAATTCTGGAGCCAGGACAGGATTATTACTATTCATTTTTCGCCCGTTCTGAGGAGTTGAGTACCGAGCAGGGACTTTATCTGGAGATTGTCGATGGGGTTACACGGCGATCGATCCACAACTCTTCCCAGATTCTCGGTACGACTGATTGGAAAGAGTACACCGGTTCTTTTTCAACTTCACCTGACAGTGGATATGTCACTGTCCGATTACGCCGCCGTCCGAGTCGGCGTATTGACAACCAGCTTAAGGGGACCGCATATGTGGATTCAGTTTCAATCAAGTCCTCATTAGGAGGCGGAAATGAAAAAATGTCCTCGTTGCCATGACTATCGCCGCGTGCATTCTCTGCCCGCTTTGAGCGGCTGGGAAAGGTGGATACTTCGCCCTCTGTTCTGGAAATCTTTCCAGTGTACGAACTGTGGGGAACGGTTTCGTCGAATTTGTTTCAGGTCGCATCGGAGGTCTATGTTGGAGTTAGAACCCGAGTGGGAAGAGTTTCCTGAGTTCTTGAAGGTCAATAATCAGAGTTTTGAAGACGTCGTTAATGAAATGCGAGACTTTGAGCGCCGCATGAGTGTTCGCAGGGAAGAGCCTTCGAAACCACCGGGGAAGCGTTCTGGTGAAAGCCTCACCGTTATCTCGAATCCGGGTAAAAGCCAGTCCTCGGGGAATTGAATCTTCAGAAAATGGTAGAGTCGGACGGTTTCGTTGACACTCACGTTCACATTCTGCCCGGAGTGGACGACGGGCCAACAGACGACGAGTCGCTACTCGATATGCTTCGAGTAGCCCACCAGGGGGGGACACGAATTCTGGTGGCTACTCCTCACATGTTTGTTGAACCGTACAACAACATGGATCTTATAGCGATCAACGACGCTTATGCCCGAACGGTGCATCGACTCAGGAACCTGGCTCAGAACGGAGATGCGTCTTTTGTGAGCGAGCTGGTCATTCTGATCGGCTCAGAGAACTACCTCTCCTTTCCGTTTCTGGAAGCAGTGCAGGACGGGCGAGTCCTCACGCTCAATGGAAGTCGGTATCTACTGGTGGAGTTTCCACTTCTTTCGGATCCGAACTACTTTAGCGGAATACTCGAGGAGATCATTGATCACGATTTGGTTCCGATCATTGCCCATCCAGAAAGAAATGTAGTCGTCCAGGAGCACCCGCAGGTAGTCCAAAAACTGGTGGATCTGGGTTCATACTGTCAGGTCGATGCGGCCAGTGTCCTTGGCCGCTGGGGAAAGACGGCCCAAAAGACTGGGATCCACCTGTTACGAGAGGGAACCGCTCACCTGATTGCTTCGGACGGCCATCGTGCAGATTACCGGCGGCCCCGGCTGGATGGAGCTTTTGATTATTTGTCTCGCATCTTTCCCCGTAACAGCGTCCACGCCTGGTTTCACTCCAATCCCCGAAAGATTGTGGAAAATGCCCCTGTATTGAACTCTGATACGTAGAGGAGGCTTTTCGCTCAAAGGCTTTCAGGGTTTAATAGGGAACGAGAGTGGAATGGGAATTACCGGCAAAGGGAGAGTTTGGGAATGAATGTTCTGGGTCTGAATTTACTAAGGCCGAACGCGTCGGCAGCTCTCTTTGCAGGTGGAAAGCTTGTCGCGGCAATCGAGGAAGAACGCTTTTCGAGAGTCAAGTTTTCAGCCGGAATTCCCTTCGCTTCGATCCGCTTCTGCCTTGACAGGGCCGGACTTTCCATGGAAGACATCGACGTCATAACCTTTCCCCGTTCACCCAATATCAAGCTTTGCGACCATGATCGGATCCACTTTCAAGAACGAATCTATCGAGTGACGTCGCAACTGGATCGATATCGAACCGATCTCAGGTTGATTCAACTGCGACAGGTTCTGGCTCAAGAACTGGGTTCGTCACCTGATCGGCTCTCTTTTACGCTGACCGAGCAGGACCACCACCGGTCCCACATTCTATCCGGTCTTTATGCTTCATCTTTCGAAAAAGCACTGGTGGTGTCGTGCGATGCATTTGGTGACTATGTCTCATTAAAGGCAGGAGTAGCAGAAGGCAATCGGTTGGCGATGAACCGGCAGGTCGAGCTTCCACATTCTCTAGGGCTATTTTATACCGCTATCACGCAGTTTCTTGGATTTCGCAATTATGGAGATGAAGCCAAGGTGATGGGGCTTTCGACCTTCGGGGAGCCGGAGTTCCAGGACGAGCTACGGAAGCTGATCTCCTGGGATCGCTCCGGGCATCAACTCGATCTAACGTATTTTGAGCATGAGAATGGAGTGGGTACAGCCTGGTCGAAATCGTCGCCGGATATCACATGGCTCGGCAGTAGTCGAATCGCCGAATTGATCGGACCGATTAGAGAACCAGGTGGCGAATTGACCGCTGTTCACAAGAACATCGCAGCCTCCCTTCAGCTGGTTACGGAACAGATTCTCTGTTCAATGATCGAGGACCTCTATGAGGAGTATCGGATTCCAAATCTGGTACTAACTGGCGGTCTGGCTTACAATTCACTGCTCTGCAGTCGTATCGCTTCGCGAACATCCATTGAAAAGGTGTTTGTGCCACCGGCGCCCGGAAATAGCGG
>DATGOF010000532.1:0-5624 GCA_035306285.1 Acidobacteriota bacterium
TTCGTGACTGTGCCGTCCTGTACCGACTCGACGATGAGACAGAGGCCGGCAGGTCGCTGATGGCCCTGTTGAAGAATGCGCTTCCGGAACGAAGCCAGCGTGACTCTTTTTTAAGGGCGCTCAGTGACTTCGAGGGCAGTGACTTCCGCGAATTCTGGAGCGAACATCTTCCGGCTCGTCCCGAGTTTCAAGCCGATCCCGAGCTAGTTTCCAACCTCCTGTTTACCGAACAGCTGATCCTGCTGAGCGGCAGCCATCAAACTTTGATCGATGAGCTGCAAGTCAACAGACACGTTGGCTCGGTTCGTCAGTTGATCGAACTGGACAGAGAGGACTGGCTTGAGATCATCAGAAAGAGTGGCGTGCCCGATTTCATCGGCGGCCGCAATGAAGACGAAAAGATCAAGCGGTATGCCGGTCTAGTCCAGAACCTGCTCAATGCCGCTTTTCCCACCGGACGCATCCTCAGAATGCTCGAAAAAGAAGATCTTCCCATTGAAAATCCCACAGTCGCGAAAGCGCTAAGGACTTTTCTCTCGCAGAACGAACACTTCGATTTTGCCACTTCGCGAGTCCATGATTTCGGGGAGGCTATTGAGAGGGTAGCCAACGGCGACTCCCGGGAAGTCGAAGCCGAGCTGATGAAGATCCAGCGTGTCTTCCAGGTCAGCAGCCATCCCGGTGCCCTAAAGGCGCTGATGGAAATCAAGCTGCACTCCGCCTATTCCATTGCCGGAATTCCCCGCAAGAGCTTTGTCAGGACATACGCCGATGTTCTGGGGGGAGAGCAAACGGCCCTTGCCATTCACCAACGTGCCTCGCACATCAGCGCCAGGGCCGAAATCAACGCCATGCACATGATGGAGTATGCCTACGCCCTAGCTCCGGGATACGCCCTGAAACCGTCCGGATTTGGTGACGCCACAAAGGTGCTCAAGAACCAGGTACCCAACTACGCAGAGCTTTTCGGCAGCCCCGATATCTGTGAATGCAGGCATTGCCGCTCCGTCTACAGCGCCGCTGCCTACTTCGTTGACCTGCTGCGATTCCTAGGGCGGGGGCAGCCGAACGATGTCGGAAAGAGGCCTTTGGACATGCTGGCCGCGCGCAGACCGGATCTGCTACACCTGCCGCTGACCTGCGAAAACACCAACACTCCCATCCCTTACATCGATCTGGCCAATGAGGTGATGGAATACTTCACGATTCACGACTCGCTGACAAATTTTAAGGGGCATGACACCGGAGAAGCGACTGCCGGCGAACTGGGAGCGAATCCGCAAAACTTCAGTCTCGAAGCGTATCGGAAATTAAAAGATTCCAAATTCCCTTTCAGCTTGCCTTATCACCAGCCCCTGGATCAGATCCGGACCTACAGTAACCATCTCAACATCAGTCGCTATGAAGTTTTGAAAACCATGAATCCGGCACCCGACCCCGCGACGGTGCGGGCCGTGGAAGCCGAATCTCTGGGTATTTCTCAGGAGACATACGTGATATTGACCGGTGAGGCCTTCGACGGCACCGCTGATGTGACCCCGCTACACGAGTATTTCGGTTATGCGGCTGCATCTGACCTGGAAAATCTAAGCGCGGTCCGCGAGTTTCTACACCGATCGGGAGTTGCCTACACTGACATGGTCGAACTGGTGAAGACCCGATTTGTCAATCCACACCAGGCAAGGCTCACCTTTCTTGAAAAGCTCTTTTCCTACGCTTCTCTCGACGCCGCGACCATTTATTCAAAACTGGAGCAGATGGAAGCCGGAACACTCGACCCGGCCAGCGATACCGATATCTCAACTGCCTTAAGCGATTACAACAGCGACCATGGAACCAGCCTCACCAGCGGTGAATTCTCCCAGTGGGTCAGCGAATATCTGGACGAGTTCCGCCAGGTCATCACTCTTTACGAGGAAGAATCGAAATGCAACCTGAACTCCACCAGACTAAGAACGCTTCAGAGCATCTACGAGAGTTCGCAGGTGTCGGGGGTCACCAATGATACCTGGTCAAAGATGCACCGTTTCGTCCGTCTCTGGAGAAAACTGGATTGGACCCTGGGCGAGCTGGATTTGGTACTGACTGCTCTGGGTGAAAAGGACATTACTCCGGCGACAATCAGTAAGCTCGAATGGGTCTCCCTGATCGCTACAGAGTCTCGGCGCCCACTCAATGAACTCGCCGTCCTCTGGGGCAGCATCGACACTTATGGTGAAAAGTCGCTTTACAAGAAGCTGTTTCTCAACCGCGCCGTCCAGCAGATTGACGAGGCCTTCAATGCCGACGCCTTTGGCCACTATCTCCAGGACGCAAGCGAGATGCTGGCAGACCACAAACTAGCCCTTCTGGCGGCTTTCAAGACTCGAGAAGAAGACTTGGAGGCCATCTTCCAGGTGGCCCGGGTCTTGGATGGCGGAAATCCAAGGGCATTGGATCCGACTACAGACCCGCTCAATATCGAAAATCTCAGCACGCTCTACAGGTATGTGGTTCTGGCGAAGGCACTGACGATGAAAGTCACCGACTTATGCAAGCTCATCAGCCTTTTCGATGCTTCGCCTTTCAGCATATGGGACATCCAGCAACAGGCATTCAGTAATCGTTCGCCCCGGGAAACCTACACTTTCTGCAAGCTCGCTTCTGCGACCAGATCCGCCGGTTTCAAATCTTCCGACTTGGAGTATATCCTTCACGGCACTGTTTCGGCGGGCGCTCGTATCGATCTCGACAAAGATGTGATCCTCCAGACGGCCCGAACCGTCCGAGGTGCCTTTTCCACAATCGAGCAAGACCACCCCGAAGTTCCTGAAGCACCGCTGACCACTGACGTCGTGGCTGCCAAACTGACGCTCACCTTTGGGCCGGAGATCGTCAGCCGATTCATGGGAATCGTCGAGGGGACGGAATTGTATGAAACGGTGACGGAGGACAACCTGGATATTTCGATTCCCGCTGCGCTCGCTGACAAATACACCTATATCAAGGGAAGCGGCAGACTGACCTGCGCCGGTGTCATGACCGCCGCCGAGCAGAGCGCGTTGCAGAGTCTGGTTAATGCCGGTGTCGATTTCCAGAACGCGGTAGACGAACTGTATGCGGCGCCGGAAGTTTTTGTTAACGATCACTTCAATGGTATTTTCGGCGATCTTGCAGGCGCACACGCGATTCTACTCGACCATCCGGCGCAGGCAACGGCCGCAAGCCTCGAGGAGAAGCTTTCATATGTCTATCATCATTTTCTCCCGATATTGAAAAGCAAACTGCGAAGAGATGTCGTTACACAGCACATCGCGACCCTCACCGCACTCAGCCAGGAATCCACGGCCTTGCTGGTTTCCGATGATATCGACAAGCTGATTGCCGATCTCTCCAGCCGGGGATTCTCCGCGACTTATTTCAGCGACATCAACTGGACCACCTCGGTCCTGGAACGGAGTGACCCAACGATTGATTTTGCATGGGAAACCGATCTTCCCGATCCTTTGATTCCGGCCGATAGCTTCAGCGTAAGGTGGAAGGCTTACATCGCGGCTCCGGCAAGTGGGGAGTATACGCTGGTTGTCGAGGTCGAAGAACCGGACGAAATCTTCAAGCTGTACCTCGATGAGAAATTGATCCTGGAGAAAACCGCTACCGACGACGCCACTTCGCTGGAAATCGTCGTCAACCTCAATGCGGCGCAGATGCATCTGTTGACGTTGGAATATGCCGAGACTTCGCAGAAGGCCGGAGTCAGGTTGCTGTGGAAAACGGCGACCCGAGGGTTGGAACTCATTCCCTCCTCCGTCACGTATCCGGCTGCGATCCTGGATGATTTTGGGGCAGAGCTTGCCACCTTTCACCGGGCGTCGGCCTTTATCCTGGGATTTGGGATCAGCGAGGCCGAACTGGCCCATTTTATGAATCATCCGGCCGATTTTGACGACATCAATTTCAAGGCGCTTAAAGCCCTGCACTGGATGCGTATCAGTGAGTATATAAACCTGAGAAACGCCGTGCCTCAAGTCCGGGCCCTCCTGACCGACGTCTTTGCCCTGGCCGCTACCGTCGACCCGGCGCCAACGATCGACGAATTGACTGAACGACTCCGTCTTTCCTGCGCCTGGGACCGGGGTAATCTGGACTACCTCGTGACGAGGCATTTCAACCTGACAGTTGAAGACTTCAAGAATGAGATCGCAATGAAGCAGCTGCAGAAAGTGATGCAGATCGTTTCCAGAACCGGTCTTTCGGCTCAGACCATCGCCGAATGGGGGGCTGCTGAAACCGACTTTGATGCTCTTTACGCGACATCACAGCTGATAAAAAGCGGGGTCAAAGCAAAATATGAGGACGAAGACTGGCTCAATCTGGCCGAAAATCTCAGCGATGCGATACGCGAGAACCAGCAGCGAGCACTAGTTTCCTATCTACTCACCCGGCCTGCGATCTACGAAAAAGGCGTAAGGGATGCGGATGGATTGTTCGAGTATTTCCTGATTGACGTACAGATGACCGCTTGCATGGATACCTCTCGCGTCGTTCAGGCCAGTGCGGCTGTCCAGATGTTTATCAACCGCTGCCTGCTCAACCTGGAAAGCGATGTCTCCAGCGGATCAGAGCAGGGTGTTTCGCCGGGCGCCATCGATAAGGATCGCTGGGATTGGATGAAGAACTACCGAGTCTGGGAGGCCAACCGGAAAGTGTTTCTCTATCCGGAGAATTGGCTGGAACCGGAATGGCGCAATGATCGCAGCGAGTTTTTCAGGGACCTTGAGTCCTACCTGGTCCAGAACGACATTACCGAGCGTAGCGTCGAGCAGGCGTTCCGAAACTACCTTGGTCGACTCAACGAGGTCGCCAATCTGGAAGTCTGCGGGATGTACCGGGAGGAGTTTGAGGACGGCAAGCTTAAGTGCCTTCATCTATTCGCCAGGACACACAACCCCCCTTATCAATTTTTTTATCGCCGATGGAACGAGTATCGAAAGTGGAGCGCCTGGGAGTTGGTGCCGGTCGATATCCGTACCGTTGACCAGGGGGATAACAGCGGAGTGCATCTCATCCCGGTACTCTGGAAAAAGCGATTCTTTCTTTTCTGGCCCGAGTTCATGGAGCTACCTCAACCACCTCCCGGGAATATGGATACGAGCGTTGCGGATGCCGAGAATTCAAAGCTGTCAGAGCTGGTAGGAGGAAAACGCTGGGAAATCAAGCTCGGCTGGAGTGAGTATGTCGACGGAAAGTGGAGCTCCAAGCAACTGTCAAAGGAACATACTGTGGTGCCCGGCTGGTTCACCGAGTGGGTCAAATATATCGAACGTGTTTCCTTCACCGCCAAAGTGTCCGATCAGGGCGGCTTGAAGATTTCAATGTGGAACAATCAGTACATGGGCGGCCTCTCCTTCAACCTGTCCGACATCCAGTCCAGACTCTCCGCCAGCTCTCCACTGGCCCAGAGCGGCCCGAAAGTCGTCCATGAAACCAGTGACGATCCGGACAAATACTATCCCGATTTCATGAAGCGAACCAAATCCAATTATGCCCATCTGGAGCTGAAGGATGACGTCTACCTTCAGAAGAAGGTTCGCCACCAGCTGCTTTTTCCCAACGAAAAGGTCTTTCCGGAAAACAAGCTGGAG
>DATGOF010000533.1:0-3778 GCA_035306285.1 Acidobacteriota bacterium
TCCGTTGATGGTGTAGAAATTGGCAGTCGTATTATGGCAGGCATAGCCGAAAAGAATCGCCCTTAGCTCTCCTTCCGAACCGAGCACTCGCAGGACGGGGACATCGTGATCTACAGGTCCTTTGGGATTGGGGCTATTACGGATTTCACTCCCTACCCGTAGACGCCGATTCATGGCAAAACCCGCTCGGGCTTCAGTGAAATAAAGATCAGCTGGCTCGCGGCGGGAAAGTGCCTCGCCAATAACCTGGACTATCTTGTTTCCCAGCTCCTGCTGGTAAGTGTCTGCTTTTTCGGCATACGTCGGATCGTCAACTCTCCGGCTCGATAGAGCAGGGCCCGAATGGGTATGGGAGGCGTTGAGCAGTAGAGACTCGGGCGGCAGTTCAAATTTCTCTCGGACTTCCTGTTCGATTCTGCCGCGGAGTTCTCGGGGGACGCCAATTAGGTCCAGAGTCACGATGACTATTCGCCCACTCGCACTGTGATCGATCGCGAGAGCCTTGGCATTGAGTCTCTGGGCGATCCCTTCGCTCGGTTTATTCCGAAAAGCATAACCAGCCATCCACACACGGCCTTCGGGAGTAATATCAATGGCAGCAGCCCCAGCTCTCCAGACAGGAGCCTCTTGTGCATTGACGATTGCGGCAGTGCAGGCGATGGCAACCAGTAGGACAATCGGAGTTATCGGCCGTAAGATCGACCGGAGCGATTCAACAATCGGACGCATAGGTACCCCTTAAAGAAATCCCGCGGTCGAGATCGTTTACTTTACCGGAGCCAACCACAGCAATGAGTCGAGGACAGATATTCAGTTATGGTTTTCCCCGGCAAATTACCCTGACGACGCTATCCAGGGTTGACGTAGCAGATCTTTCTCATCGCATAACCACATGGACAAACTAAGGTTTATCCAGCCGCGAGAATCATATGGGGCCTGGCTTATTCGGTCAAGAGACTGCAGATTGGAATCTGGAATGAAATTCGAAAGGTCGAAATGCGGGAGCTTCTGCCGAGGTCGCGACTCGACGCTGCACCCAACTCAGTTAAGCAATGGGATTCGTAGAACCTGACCGGGATAGATTTTGTCGGGATCCTTCAGCATCGGTTTATTGGCTTCGAAGATAATGGGGTACTTCATCGCATCGCCGTAATGCTGCTTGGCAATTTTCGAGAGCGTATCCCCACGCACTACGGTGTAGAAAACCGCTGGAGGTTCGGGTGTTACAACTTGCAGGCGGTCATCTACTCGCGCAATGCCGTTCACATTACCCACCAGCAGAATGACCTTTTCTTTCTCGGCCTGACTCGGCACGGTACCGAAGACAGTCGCCACATCTTCCTCGATGTCGATCTTCAGGTCGTCTACCTTGAGTCCAAACGTCTTGACCTGAGAGACCAAAGCATTGATCTTTGCCCGCTCCTGTTCTTCCCGTTCCGCCTCGGTTTCTCCGATTCCGAATAACTTGGCTCCTGCTTCTTTCACAAAGTCAAACAGTCCCATTGGAAGTCTCCTCTTCTGATGTGTGCAGTCTACTTCTTGTCGAACAGTCTCCCAAGCAACTGGGACCCGATCCGTCCAACATCATCGGTCACGTCACCATCCCGGTCGGAATCGAGCAAAGCTAAGAGACTACCAAAAGGACTGGCTGCTGCACTCGATTGGGCTTCTTGTTGGAGCGTTCCGGAAAGATCTCCAGCTCCAATGCCTTGGCTCCGCTGAGCCTTTCCCAGCGCCCCCATGACGACAGGCGCCAGAAGCGCCAAAAGCTTGGATATTGACTCGCCCCGAAGGCCGGATGCCCGTTGTAGGCTCTCCTCCACACCCGATCGACGATTGCCAAACACGTGCTTCAGGATTCCATCTCCGGTATCCGTACCACCGTGGCCCAGAAAGGTGGAGAGATTGTCGAGAATCGAGCCATCATGATCTCTCTCAACGGCCGTCGACAAAGCGGCAGCTCCTTGGGGGTCTGCACTGTTCCGCCCGAGCGCACCGAGCAACAGGGGTAGGGCAGCTGACACTGCCTGTTCAGTCTGTTGCCGCCCAGTACCCAACTGGTGGCTGAGCTGGTCCATTTCTCGGCTGCCCAAACTTTGCTGAATAAGCTCTAAAATCATTTTCCAATTCCTCCATCTAGCCTTTCGGCTGTCTCTGTGTAAACATTGCTGATTATCGATGATCAGCGAGGAAGTCTGCTCTGTTCGGGCAGCAACTCCTTAAGCGTGTCGCAAGCCTGAGGATCGCCGGTTTCCAAGCCCCGCCTCAACCACTCGACTCGATCTCGGGAACTCCCATGAGTGAAGGATTCTGGTGCGATCACATTGCCGGAC
This sequence comes from Acidobacteriota bacterium, assembly GCA_035306285.1. GTDB lineage: Bacteria > Acidobacteriota > UBA6911 > RPQK01 > JAPXNP01 > DATGOF01. The sequence continues at coordinate 2,334 of DATGOF010000533.1, forward strand.
ATGCGGCTGAGTCGATCATCGCCAATGGCAGCGGCGGTCGTCAGTCCTTCTTCTAAGTCACCGGGTTCCAGAATTTGTTGGAGTCTGTCTCCGTGATGCGCCCAAACCCCCGCGAGACAGTCTGCCTGCAGTTCCAAACGGACCGAGATCGCGTTCGCTTGAGCCGGGCTGCGCCGTTTGAGCGGTTCGGCGAGATCGAAATAGCCAAGTTGATTCTGCACATGGTGTCCCACCTCATGGGCCAACACATACGCCTGCGCAAAATCCCCCCGTCCTCCAAGTCGAGCCAATTCGTCGAAGAAAGTCAGGTCCAAATAGATCTTTCGGTCGCCCGGGCAATAAAAAGGCCCAACTGCGGCGGACTGGAACCCGCAAGCCGATTCAACCATTCCGGAAAAAAGCACCAGTGTAGGCTGCTGGTAAGTGAGACTGCCGGCGCGGAATAGTTCGTGCCAAGTATCCTCCGTATTTGCCAGTACTCGAGAAATGAATTCGGTCGCTTCGTCCGCCGGCAGGTTGCGGTTCGGCTGGTTGTCAACGTACCCGGTGTTCGGCGAAGTTTCCTCGATAGAGTTCAGCAATTGAAGCGAATCGGGTCCGAAAAAAAGGACTAGAACGAGAATCACCAGCAGGCTCCCGCAGCCACCCAGTTTCAAATTTCCGGGCATTCGCAACCCTCTGCGATCCTCAATGTTGCGGCTCAAACGCCCGCGTCTCAGGTCCACCCGGTCCTCCTCTCGTACACCCTGAACCCAGTATCATGTGTCGCACTTCGATAATCAATTCGATTCGGTGAATCACTCGAAAATATTCCCGTGTATTTAGGATACGTTCCGTGACAGAATTGCTGGAAGTAACCTTGACCTTGTAGCACGCGGATGAGGCATCCCGAGCTCACTCCGCGAATCTGATTGCTTGCAGACGATTACTTGAAGTGGTTGCCCCGGGGGTAAAGGGAATAGGCGGGGCGTTTTCCTTGTTGAAATCTTGTTGAAATGACGTTGTGGGGAGGAGCGATGAAGCAGTACAGTGCTGAGTTTTTCGGGACGTTTTGGTTGGTGCTCGGGGGATGTGGAAGTGCCGTGCTGGCGGCAGCCGTGCCGGATGTCGGCATCGGATGGCTCGGGGTTGCACTGGCTTTTGGATTAACCCTGTTAACGATGGCCTATGCGATCGGCCATATCTCGGGGTGCCACATCAACCCCGCGGTGTCTGTCGGACTCTGGGCGGCCGGGCGGTTCTCAGCGGAAAAGCTTCCGGGTTATGTCGTTGCTCAGGTCCTGGGCGGGATTGTTGCGGCGACAATTCTCTACATCATTGCCAGCGGGCAGGCTGGTTTCCAGCTATCGGCCGGTTTTGCAGCCAATGGCTATGGAGTCCACTCCCCGGGAGGCTACTCGCTTCTCGCGGCCCTGGTCTCTGAAATCGTAATGACAATGATGTTT
>DATGOF010000534.1:0-5541 GCA_035306285.1 Acidobacteriota bacterium
AGTTTTGCCATTTTCGCCTCTCTCTTTCTCTATCTCTATCGTGATATCGTGTCGTCTGCTTTGATCACTCCCGCGATTCCGGGACAACTTCCAGCGTGACCGTTTCACCTTTACGTACAATGACGATGCGGGCGGGCTCACCAATTTTCAGTGCATCGATGGCGTAAGTGTAATCATAGATATTCTCGATTTTCCGGCCTGCCAATTCTACGATGATATCTCCCGCTTCCAGGCCCGCTCTATCTGCCGGACCTCCTCCGACGACGCCTGCTAGCGGGACCCCCTGAACGTCTCCCGAGGCGTAGTCGGGTATGGTGCCAAGATAGGCACGCAAGCCCGCCCTGCCGCTGTCGTCCGGTCTCTCCATCTCAACGTAGGTCGGGAGCTCAGAAGTTTCGAGAAGGGACACCGTCATCAATCCCATGAAATGGGCGATCTGAGCAAGTCCTTCGTAATTGATCGTTTCCGGCTTGTCTTGAGGAGTGTGATACTCCGGATGGTTACCAGTAAAGGCACTGAGGACCGGGATCCCTTTCAAGTAGAACGGCGTGGAATCGGTCGGGAGGTAACTGTCATTCTGGGTCTTGATCGAGAGACCGATTGGAATATTTCTTCGTTCGATCTCACCTGCCCAGAATGGGCTGGATCCGACACCCTGAAGGATCAAATGATCGCGCAGGCGCCCCACCATATCCATATTCAGATAAGCAGCAACTCGATCCTGCAGGCTTTCGCTGTTTCTGGTATCCAACCGGTTGACAAAATGGCTGGACCCGAGCAAACCCAACTCTTCACCAGACCAGAGTCCAAGCACCAGATTCCTTTCCTGCGATAACCGCCCGCGTTTTTCTCTGTCAGCCAGCCATTCGGCGATTTCAAGTAAGGCGGCCACTCCCGATGCATTGTCGTCGGCTCCGTAATGAACGGCGTTTTCCGCATCCCGTGCCAGTGAATCAGCGGAAGGTCCCTTTCCGAGATGGTCCAGATGTGCTCCCAGAACAATCACCGGTTTTCCCTCCAGCTCCTTCGACCCTAAACGGGCCAGAACATTTCGGCCCGTCCGCTTTTCGTGGCGGATGTCCAGATAGGCACCCAACTTCACAGAGGGCAAGGGAAATCCCATGACAGGATCACCGCTGTCCAGCTTTTGCTGCAGGGACGCCAGGTCATTCTCGGACGAGAGCAATTGCTGTGCGGCCGAGTCAGTAATTGAAATCGCTGCCAGTGTGGTTGAGGAAGCCGCTGCATCAAACCTAAGAGGGATTAGCTCGTCTTTGACCTGAGACTGAGGTCCGCTTACGAAAATGACGCCGGCGGCGCCCTTGTCGCGTGCCACCATTGTCTTGTAGCGAAGGCTCGAGTAGCGAGAAAGATGTTGTCGTCGCTCCTGACTGATATTCTCGGGGAGGTAGCGGAAGATCATCACCCAGCTATCTGTAACGTCGAGGTGAACATATGAATCATATTCTTGGTGCTCGCCCTCGGCCGGAGCCACTATACCGTACCCTGCAAAAACTACCGGTCTGGGCGAGATTTCGCCTGTCCTGGTGAAAGCCAGGGGCCTCCAGTCTTCATCGAGCGTGAACTCGTTTATGGTACCCTCTGCGTCTTCCAGGATGAGGCGATTTTGATCCGCTGTCGAAACTCCAGAAGTGAACTCGAACTCCTGAAAGTAGTCTCCATCTTCGTCGGCTGGTTCTAAACCTAAAGATCTGAGATAGGATGCCAGGTACGCGGATGCTCGAAAAGCGCCCTCAGTACCGGTCAACCGGCCCTCCATGCTGTCTGAAGCCAGTTTCTCAACATGCAGACGAAGATCAGAGGCAAGGATCTCAGGAGCTGTTTTCTCAACAGGGGACAGGCCGAGCAATTCTCGAGCCAGGGCATCATTCCATTCAGCCAGAAAAATCTGAGATTGTCCGCTGGAAGCCCGGTTGCTGGTCCATGACAGCACCTTGCCATCGGGGGAAAATACCGGTAAGCCGTCAAAGCCCTCGCTATAAGTGACTCGAACGGGTTCGGCGATTCCTGCCGTGTCGACGATGTAGAGCTCAAAATTCGAGAATCCGTTCAGGTTGTTCGAAAAGATCAGGTAATCGCCGGAGGGGTGGAAAAAAGGTGCCCACGACATAGCAGACAGGTTCGTCACCTGGCGCGGACTGCCTCCATCAGCATCCATCACGTAAATCTCGGCCTGGCTTCCATCTTCCGAGAATCGGCGCCAGCAGATGAGCCGGCCATCAAAACTGAAGAAGGGGCCCCCATCATATCCGGGCTCTGTCGTCAGGCGCCGCAAACCTGACCCGTTGGAATTCATCAGGTAGAGATCGAGGAAATACGACGGATCCTTTTCCAGCAAGTCCTGCTCCCGTTGGCTCAGTAACTCCTTGTTGGCATAAGCGTGCCGATTAGACGAGAAGACGATCTTGGATCCGTCCGGCGACCAGGATGCTTCAGCGTCATAGCCCCAGCTATCGGTGAGACGAACCAGCTGTTGACCCGAAAGGTCGCTTGAATAAAGGTCAAAATAAGGATCGAAATCCCAGGAATAGCGCCGTTGGGTTCCTGAAGCGCGAGCTTCAAATTCCTCCTTTTGTTTCGCTCGGACATCGGGATCATGATGGGTCGAGGCAAAGAGGACGCGTTCCTCCTGAGGATGAATCCATCCACATGTGGTTTTTCCCCAACCGGGTGAGACGCGGTGCGTATCACCGGTCTCCAGGTCAAGCAGATAGATCTGGAAAAAGGGGTTATCCTCCTCACGCTCGCTCTGGAAAACCATTTTCGTACCGCTACGATTAAAGTAGCCTTCACCCGCCCGGCGCCCTTCAAACGTCAGCTGTCGGATCGAAGACAGTAATGCTGGCGGGTCGGGCGTCTTGGCTGCTGTACTCGCGCCCTCTTCCTGGATCCGCGGGGAGGCCGCCAGAAAAAGCAATCCCACCAGAATGGTGATTGCCGATATCAAGTTGATCCGTAGATACTTCATGGGTCTCCTTGCACCCGTCAGAGTCCTGACGAGCGGTGAGATAGGCTTCCTAACGGGCCTTGCAACAACCCATATTGTAGCGGAAAAGAACGAGGATCATTCTCAGGTTCCAGGCTCAGCACAGGTGACCTAAAGAGCGGCTCACAGTTGACCTTTGACGACACGGATCAAGAGGGCTCAAAGGCTGTTTCACAGAAAGAGGCCGTTCGCTGGCAGTAATGGACCGAGTCCGGTTGTACTTCGGTAGGGACTGCAACGAATTTCGCTGCTATACTCAGGGCAGTATGTCCAGCTCAGCTTCCGCTGACTTTTCTTCCGGACGGTTTGCTCTCAATGCGAGTCCGAGGATACTCATCGCCGGTTATGGCCGTATGGGTGCTGCTCTCGGGAAGCGACTTGCCTCCGAAGGGTGTCTGGTATGGGGGTTGAGGCGATCACCCCCGGAACAGTTTTCTCTCGTTCGCTTTATTCAGGCCGATCTGCTGAATGTCGCCAGCCTCAGTTCCCTTCCTACGCCGCTCGACTATGTTTTCTATCTCGCCTCTAGCGATTCCTCCGAACTCACAGCCTATCGGAGGGCCTATGTTGATGGCCTACAGAATTTGCTGGACGCTCTGGAAAGGGTTCGCGCCAATGTCATTCGGCTGTTTTTTTCATCCAGTACGGGCGTATACGGCCAGAAAGAAGGGGAATGGGTAGACGAGTCTTCGATTGCTGCTCCTGACTATCCAGAAGGAGAGATCTTACTGGAAGGTGAGCGGCTGGTGATTACAGGTCCTGTTTCCGGAACGGTGGTTCGTTTCGGTGGGATCTATGGACCCGAAAGAAACCGCCTACTGGAACAGGTTACTGCCGGCGAAGCGGTCTGCAGCTATGAGGCGCGCTATACCAACCATATTCATGTTGACGATTGCGCGGGTATTCTGCGTCACTTGATGACCATGGAAGATCCCGAGCCCGTTTATCTGGCGGTTGATCGCGAACCGGTCGAACGATGCGAGTTCCTGAGGTGGGTGGCCCAGCAGATGGACGCCCCCCCGCCCCGCCAGGTTCCGGTTAATGAACTGGGGAAGCGAGCTCGCAGAAGCAATAAGCGATGCAGCAGCCAAAAGATCGTTGATGCTGGTTACTCGTTTCTCTACCCCGGTTATCGCGACGGATACCGGGAATTGATTCGCCGGTTTCTGGTGCAGTCCCAGGGACCAGTCATGTAATGCCTGCCTGGGATATACGCGTTGTTGGAAGACGGGAATATATACTGATCCCATGGCACCAACCCTCGAGAAGGTTCAGCGCGAGAGATTTCGCGAAGGCGAGACGGTGATGATTATCGAGCCCAGGGGGAAGCCGCATTTTGTCCGGCTTAAGTCAGGCGGTCGCTTTTATCACCGGCGGACGGGTTATATCGATCATGAATCAATTATAGGAGCTCCTCCAGGTGGTCTCTTCTCGAGTGAAAGCGGGATTACCTTCATTTGCCTGCGCCCGACTTTAGAGGAGTACATCCTCAAGAAACTGCACCGGAAAACATCGATTATTCATCCCAAAGATCTGGCATCAATTCTCGTTAGGGGTGACATCTATCCCGGAGCCCGAGTGGTGGAGGCGGGTGTCGGCTCCGGAGCGACCACCATTTTCCTACTCCGCCACCTTGGGGGTGAGGGGAGTCTGGTCTCCTATGAACGGCGCGAGGATTTCATCGATCTGGCTCGGAAAAATATCGAGGAAGTCCACCGTCTGTTGGGGCATTCTAATTGTCCACACGTGATCCGGCACAGGGATGTGTATGAGAACGGTTTCGAGGAAGAAGATCAAGACCTGGTTGTGATTGATGTTCCGGAGCCGCATCGTGTTGTTGGCAGTGCTCTGGCGGCCTTACGGCCGGGAGGCGTTTTTCTCAGCTGGCTTCCAACCGTCAACCAGGTCTACATTCTTGGCCGTGAACTCCAGCGCCAAAGACAGTGGGCGGGAGTGGAGGTCCGGGAAACGCTGGAGCGAGCCTGGACAGTGGCGGAGGGGGCAATGAGGCCCTCCCCCAGGATGGTCGGTCATACTGGTTTCTGGGTACGGGCTCGAAAGCTGGAGGATGCAACGGATTTTTCCGAAAAGACTTCGGAGCTCTGAAACGTGTCTCGGTCAGCGAAGGAGGCGCTGGTGATCATGCGCGTGAGCACCAGGTAGTAGGACAGGATCCTGCCTGTTACGTTCCGACAGGCATCCCTCCTGTCGGGCATTCGGTACGCGCGTCCTCCGAGGAATCTAACCACAGTGGCGCAGAGATAGGGATGAGAAGGCCAGCCCCCTTTGACGCAGTACCTATAATGGTCTGCAAAAACGCACTGTTTGGTGCAAAAAGAAAGGAGACTGGCCAAATGCAACGTTATCACAAGCAAGAGCGTAATTTCACGGTGGGATTGGATCTGTCCGACAAGAAAAGCTACTACGTGATTCTGGACGGCGACGGAGAAGTGGTCGAAGAAGGAAAGGTTGCGACGACGACCAAAGCCCTGCAGCGCAAATTCGGAAACGTAGAACCGATGCGGATCGCCCTG
>DATGOF010000535.1:0-4139 GCA_035306285.1 Acidobacteriota bacterium
GATCCACGGATCCTCCTTTATCATCTGCCAGGTGATCCAATAAACCGGCTGTCTCCCAGCCGTAGCGAGATTCCAGTCACCTTCCTGAACCTGCTCCCATACGACTTTTATTCGATCCGTCACACCGGAGTTCGCAGCAATGATCCCTGCGCCGATGAGCCCAGCAACAAGAAGTCCCCAGAAGACGAACGCCGCCCGCCGCTGGCCCTGGCGCAGGAGCCACCATTGATGAAATAGAACCCAGAGCAAGAAGCAAGCTCCGAACGCTCCAATTGCCGTCAGCGTTTGGGTATAGAAAAGACCCAAAAGATTCAGGATTAATAAAATGCCAAGGAGGAGCCTTTTCCCGATGTTGGCAGCTCGCACAACCTCTCCGATCAGGACGAGTGCAACAAAACCGAAGAGAAAGCCTCCCGTATTAACATCGCCAACGAAACCAGCCGGATTCAGTCGCCCTGCCAGGATCTCACCGGTCGGTCTGAGCATCAGTGGAAACATTCCATAGTACTGAAGGACAGTCAGGATAGCATTGGCTGCCAGAGCAACTGACGTCCAGGTCCAGACGCGGCCCTGAAAGCGAGGCGTTGAGATTCCTCTGAGGACGAAGTAAAGGAGAACGAAATTAAGAATGGAAAGCCAGGCGTTTAGGCTGTGAGACGGATAGTTGCTGAAAAGTGTGTGAAGACCTGCGAAGCCAAGGACCGCTACAAGCAGCATTTCCCAGTCTTTGGTGAGCGCTCTGAGACTCTCGAGGCTGCGCGTCGCCAGGAACAGGACAACCAGCACAGGTATTGCAATGAAACTGAAGACGTCCTTGGGCAGCCGGAAGCTTTCGAATCCAGTGAAGCTTGTAATCATTGGCAGACAGACGAAATATAGTCCTGCCGCGAGAGGAAGTGCGGCTTCACGTAGAGATGGCTGAGAAGCGGCTTCTTTTGTCTTTTTCTTCTTTACCGACCTGTATCTCACCAGGTGGCATGATACCGATTTTTGTATCGATTCCCAACAAGAAGGCTGAGACAGGTGGCCGGAGCATCCAGCCAGTTATCCGTTCCGGCCGGTCGATTTTCACCGCGAAGGCGCAGTGGACACAGAGGGATGGAATCGCCGTCCTGGCAGCGGCCTTCTTTTCATCTGGAGGGGAAGGCGGAAAGAAGGCGCTGCCAGTGTGGTCAGGTTTATTCCGCCGCAGCCTGTCCTTCGATAGCGGAGAGAAACATCGAGTCATAGGACCCGAAGAGACTGAAGGAGACAACAGGCTGGCTGCTGATCACCTTCACGTGACCTCCGATCTGAACGAATTCAGGACCAAAAAACTGGCTGCCGTTCAGAAGGTCAACCCGGCGCTTACCAGGCTCAACCTCGAACTCAACCGAGGCTGTCTGCTCTCCCTCGGTGTTGAAAGCCAGCACTTCAATCTGTGCAGTTTCCTCACCTGGATTGAGGATGGCAAGACCGGTGAACATATTGACTTCAAGCGACTGGGCAACATGAAGAAAGAAAGCTTCTCTGGTGCCTGCTTCCAGCATCGGAAGGGTGGAACTGAAGTTGGATCCGTTTCCGTAGAAGGTGATGGTTCCCAGCACTGTGGCCGGCCGCTCGAAAATTCCCACCTTTCCGCCCGTCAAAGTGAGTCTCAAGTATCCACTCAGGGTTTCGTGGGACAGCATGTCGGAGGTATCAACCTCGATTAGCTCGGCCAAGTCAGCCACGAATAGCTTGCCGCCTTCGTCGCTCTTGCGAGCGTTGATCGTAAACTGTGCATCTCCAATCGGGCTCCCTTCGTCATCGAAAGCCTCAAGATTGACATGGACGGAGTTACTGCCTGTGTTCAGAAGGCGGATCTCAGTGCCTCCGTCCTTTGCCAAAAGGATGTGGGGTACCAGCAGTGTTTCCACCTTTCTGGAATGCTGTCCGGCGATCGAGGACAGGTCTCGTTCGGTGACCAGGTACTGGAAGCCGAGAACAGGGATCGAAGCCTCAACGATGAGAAAACCATCCTCGATCTGTACTGACTCACTGCCCCATGCAAAGATATCGGCAATAGTGAGGTCGACGGTACCGGAAGGAGCCAGCAGTCGAGAGGTCGATTCCAGTAGCTGCCCTTCGGGATCATAGAGGCTGATCTTCAGCGACGCCCCTTCTGCCGTATCGGGATTAAAGAGATAGAGCACCTGAGTCGCCTCGTCTCCGTGACGAGCCACCGGGAAGTAAAGCTTCTCCCCCTGGATGAGCTCGCCCCCGATCCCGTCTAATCGAGCCAGGTTTAAGTCTCCCACCATAAAGAAGCCCCGAATCTGTCCGGCTTCTCCCTGGACAAGGAGTGATGAAGCACCCACTCCGGTAGTCGACTCGCTGGTGAGAAATGAGAGCTGCCCTCTTCCATTCAATCCCTTCTGTTCGTGAGCAGTTGTCACTCCATCCTCGGTCGTGCCCGAGATCATGACGGGATTGTGTTGGAGCTCCGGATTCATGACGGCGACACCAACAAACGTGTCCTTCAGCAGGCCCTGGCCTTGGCCGAGATTAACAGGAAAGACGAGCTGGTTTCGTCTACTGGACCCAATACTCAGCGATAGTTCTTTAGCAACACTACTTTTGCCGTCACTGACGGTTACGCGGACGACCAGGTTGGCCTCGTCCTTCACTTGCCCGATTTCCAGCTCAAGGGTGGGCGTGTTCGCTCCTTTGAGCTGAATCGGTCCACCCGTCACCTTCCACTGGTAGGTGAGAGTATCTCCGTCGGCATCATCGGCATCGACTTCCAGCTCAACTTTATCACCGGCGGCAAATGACGACTTCTGTGGATTCGCCACAACCTTGTGAATTTTCGGAGCGTGATTCGACGTGACCAGCACCTCTACCGAGGCCGAATCGCTCGTGGCCTGACCATCGCTGACTTCGAGGAAGAACTGAAGAAGAGTATCCTCGGTAACCTCAGGAGCCACAAAGGACACCTTGCTCGAGCTCTCAGTAACCGGCGTGAGATCCAGCGGCGGATTGTTCGGGTGGGATGTCCAGTGATAAATCAAAGTGTCGCCGTCTGCGTCCGTGCTCTGGCTGCCGTCGAGAACGACGGTTTCACCGGAAGAGACTTCAGTCTTATTGGAGACAGCCTTTGCGACAGGTGACGTGTTCTTTTCGGGATCATCTATGATTGCTCCGCCCCCTGATCCGACTCCCACAGAAATCTTCTTGGTGACTGCCGCATTGACTCCGTCTCTGACTTCAGCCGTGAAATAAAGAGTCGCAATTTTGTTGGGAGCCTTGTAGGTCGTGTTCTTGCTGGATGAAAACAGAGTGCCGAGGTTGGAAGATGTGGTATTCACAAACCAGCGATACGAGAGAGAATCTCCATCAGGATCAGAACCTGATGCAGAGAGCGAAATCGTTTGACCCAGTGAAGCCGACGTCGGACTGGCGGAGATGCTTAACGATGGAGGACTATTCTTAGGATTATTTCCGGGATTGGTCCCAGGATTGTTTCCGCCGCTTCCACCTCCATCGGAGAGTTTCTTGGAATAAAAGCTTTTCTTATAAACCTTGCCGCCTCCCCGGCCGTGGAGCGTAAGAATCACGTCAAAGCGCGCCAGTGTACTCCAGGAAGGAAGTTCAAAGGAAACAGTGTGCGTATCTGAACCGAAGAAAACAAACTGCGGGTTGCTCCTCCATTCGAATCCATATCCGCTCAACTTCCAGGCCTCTACTCCATCAATAAGGGCGGTAAAGGTCGATCGACTACCGGCAGGCAACGGATTCTCTTTTGTTCCCCTGCCACTTGTTTCATAGATCACAACCTCAGGAGACGCACTGAGGGACTGACTCAGCAGCCCTATACATATGAGGAAAAGAATTTTCTTGAACATTAGATTGTCATCCCTTTACACGAAGAATTGCTCGTCTCACCCGCTCCCGCCCCTTGCTCCGTTAGTGCAACTCCGAGAACTCCACTTGAGTCTGCGGGTTATTCAAATAAATCGGTTTGAATTATCTAATTGAGGAGCATCATTTCACGTGATCGTCCGCACAATTTGTTCTCTGTTTCATTACGAAAGAGGAAGTGAGAAACGCGAACGGTCAGGCCGTCGTCCGCATGCTGAAAAGACCGGGTCGATTTTCACCGCAGAGGTATAGAAAAC
>DATGOF010000536.1:0-3561 GCA_035306285.1 Acidobacteriota bacterium
CATGGCTAAGTGGGAAAGGATGTGGGAAGGCCAAGACAGCCAGGAGGTTGGCTTAGAAGCAGCCATCCTTTAAAGAAAGCGTAATAGCTCACTGGTCTAGTTAAGCCGTCCTGCGCCGAAAATGTAACGGGGCTAAAGCCATGCACCGAAGCTGCGGGTGTCATCAGGGTAGCGTCCCTGGTGGCGCAGTAGCGGAGCGTTCCGCAAGCCTGCGAAGGTGTGGCGCGAGCCATGCTGGAGGTAACGGAAGCGAGAATGCTGACATGAGTAGCGATAAACAGTGTGAGAGACACTGTCGCCGTAAGTCCAAGGGTTCCTGCGCAAGGTTAATCCGCGCAGGGTGAGCCGGCCCCTAAGGCGAGGCCGAAAGGCGTAGTCGATGGGAACCTGGTTAATATTCCAGGGCCTGCTGGAAGTGACGAATGCCGTAAGTTGTCACCGCTTATCGGATTGTGGTGGCCGCGAAGGCGTTCCGGGAAATAACTCCAGCTTATAGACCGTACCCCAAACCGACACAGGTGGACTGGTAGAGTATACCAAGGCGCTTGAGAGAATGGTGTTGAAGGAACTCGGCAAATTGCCCTCGTAACTTCGGGAGAAGAGGGCCCTCTTCGCGGGCAACCGTGGAGGGGGGGCACAGAGCAGGGGGTGGCGACTGTTTAACAAAAACACAGGGCTCTGCGAAGTCCATAAGACGACGTATAGGGTCTGACGCCTGCCCGGTGCTGGAAGGTTAAAGGGAGAGGTTAGCTCTTCGGAGCGAAGCTTTGAACTGAAGCCCCAGTGAACGGCGGCCGTAACTATAACGGTCCTAAGGTAGCGAAATTCCTTGTCGGGTAAGTTCCGACCTGCACGAATGGCGTAACGATCTGGGCGCTGTCTTGACAAGAGACTCAGCGAACTTGTAGTAGCGGTGAAGATGCCGTTTGCCCGCAGCTAGACGGAAAGACCCCGTGCACCTTTACTACACCTTAGCGTTGGCGCTTGGTGCAGGATGTGCAGGATAGGTGGGAGGCTGTGAAGCCGGGCCGTCAGGTTCGGTGGAGCCGTTGGTGAGATACCACCCTTCTTGTATCGTGCGTCTAACCTCATCCCTTGAAGCAGGGAGAGGGACAGCGTTAGGCGGGTAGTTTGACTGGGGCGGTCGCCTCCTAAAGCGTAACGGAGGCGCGCAAAGGTGGGCTCAGGCTGTTTGGAAATCAGCCGTAGAGTGTAAAGGCATAAGCCCGCTTGACTGCGAGACTGACAAGTCGAGCAGGGACGAAAGTCGGCCTTAGTGATCCGGTGGTTCCGTATGGAAGGGCCATCGCTCATCGGATAAAAGGTACGCCGGGGATAACAGGCTTATCTTGGCCAAGAGTTCACATCGACGCCAAGGTTTGGCACCTCGATGTCGGCTCATCGCATCCTGGAGCTGAAGAAGGTTCCAAGGGTTCGGCTGTTCGCCGATTAAAGCGGTACGTGAGCTGGGTTTAGAACGTCGTGAGACAGTTCGGTCCCTATCTGCTGTGGGCGTAGGAAATTTGAGGAGGGCTGACCTTAGTACGAGAGGACCGGGTTGGACGCACCGATGGTGTTCCAGTTGTCCCGCCAGGGGCACCGCTGGGTAGCCAAGTGCGGTTGAGATAAACGCTGAATGCATCTAAGCGTGAAGCTCGCTCCAAGATAAGATTTCCCGTCACGTCAGTGACCTGAAGACCCCTCGAAGACGACGAGGTTGATAGGCAGGGTGTGGAAGTCCGGTAACGGATGCAGCTAACCTGTACTAATCGGTCGTGAGGCTTGACCTAGAATTTTCTCCTTTGCAAATGACGAGAAAGCCCGAGGATTTGAGCCGAGAGTGCTCCAGATGAAGACCTAAAAGAAGTTTCACGAGTTTCCGGCGATTGTAGCGGAGGGGAAACACCTGTTCCCATTCCGAACACAGAAGTTAAGCCCTCCAGCGCCGATGATACTGCACCGGAGACGGTGTGGGAAAGTAGGTCGTCGCCGGGATTAGCTAGAGGCCCCCACGAGTTTGGGGGCCTTTTTTGTTTTGGGGATTTCGACACGAGAGAAGCCAAGTACATTCGACCGGGTAAAGGAACCGAAACAACCAGTGGCCGGACATCAGCCCAATAAAGTGGTAAAATGAATGTTTTTCGTTTTGGCGGGGAAGATGGCATTCACGGTTGAACAAATCATCATAACCAGACTTCTCAGGGAGATCGCAAGTGTTAAGAGTATCGCGCTGGGGGAAGGGATTCCTCAGCTGCTGATACCCCACCTTCCAGAAGACGGTCGGGTGCTGTCTCTGGAGGATGTCACAGAGGAGGCAGCAGCCGTCGACCTGATTATCGTTGAGGCCACTGAAGTGAGCAGAACAGGAGACATCTGCCTGCCCTACGAAGGCGCGCCCCAACTGCAGAAGGAAAAGGCGCGTCAATGGATTGTAGCGACTTCCCATTTCAATCAGCGTGGAGAGGGGAAGCTCGTCGAAACAGTGACGACCGAACCTCAGTGCCCGGGATGTGCCGATCTGATCATCACAGAGCTGGGGGTCATTGCGGTGTCAGAGCTCGGATTTGAACTGCGCGAGGTTGCACCCGGCCGCTCATCCGATGATGTTCGAGCTGCTGTCCAGACCAGTCTGCATGTGGCGGACGATATCGATTTGATGAAATTGGGCTCCTGATTGCCGTCTCGCTGAATCGAACGGATATCCCTTCAGCTGCCCCCTTTCAAGACCCGCACGCAACAACAGGAATGGGACAAAGAGAAAGAATATTAGAGGGCCGGCTGGTTTGCCACCGCGACGGTTACGGCTTCGTCATTCCTGAAAGTGACGGGCCCGATATCTTCATTGCCCCAGCCCGAATGAAAAACGCCGTTCACGGAGATCGGGTTCAGGTTCGATGGTGGGAAGGAAGAGATCGGCGGTGGCGTAGATCCAAATCGTCCCGACCGGAAGGCGAAATCCTGAAAGTCCTGTCGCGTGGACAGGAATCCGTAATCGGTAAAGTCTTCATTTACCGGGGAGAAGCGTACTTGGCCCCGCTGGACAAGCGTTATCATTACGTCATCTGGATTCCCGACGGCGAGGAAAAGTTCCCTGTAGAAGGGATGGTCGCAGCGGCCGAGATTCTCGCCCAGCCGACACGAAATAGTCCACCGACCGGTCGCATTATCAAGATACTCGGTCAAGCTGAGGATCCCGATATTCAGTATCGTATCGTCTGTCAGAACCATCAGATCCCGGTCGAGTTTCCCCAGGAGGTTCTGGATGAAGCCGGGCAGATTCCAAGATCAGATCACCTCGACCTTCAAGACCGGATCGACTACCGCAACGAACTGACCGTTACCATCGACGGCGAAACAGCGCGTGATTTCGATGATGCCGTGGCACTGACCAGGAAGGAGGACGGCTCATTCCTCCTCAAGGTGCATATCGCCGACGTCTCCCATTACGTCCGCCAGGGTTCGGCTATCGATATGGAAGCGCTGGTCCGAGGGACCTCCGTGTATTTCCCTGATCGAGCCATTCCCATGCTCCCCGAGGTCCTCTCAAATGACATCTGCAGT
>DATGOF010000537.1:0-4578 GCA_035306285.1 Acidobacteriota bacterium
GCTTGATTACGCCTCGATGCAGGAGGCTGCAGCACGTTTTCTGGGTGAGCACGATTTCACTGCCCTTTCCGCTTCACGAACGACTGTTAAGAACAAGGTGCGACGGATCTTGAAGTCGGAGATGGTACGCCAGGGAAATCGGCTGACTTTTCGCGTGGAAGCTCGAGGCTTCCTCCACCACATGGTGCGAAACATGGCAGGCACATTGGTTGATGTCGGTCTCGGGAAACTGAAACCCTCCGATATCGATTGCATCATCGAATCACGAGATAGAAATCGGGCAGGTCCTACTGCTCCGGCTGAGGGTCTTTACCTTGTGCGCATCTGGTATTAAGCTATGACCGATTCACCGATCCACCCGGCAAAAGCAACGCGACTACAAGTTGTCCCCTATCCGGGATAAGTGGTAGATTACGAGGCATCCCTATGGCTGATTTGGTTAAGAATTTCGAGGGGACCATCGAGCCTGGGTCTCTCGAAGCCGAGATGATTTCGCAACTTGACCCGGACAAGCTGCCGGGCCATGTCGCGATCATCATGGACGGAAACGGCCGATGGGCACGACAAAGAGGTCTCGCCCGCGTTCAGGGGCACAAAGCCGGCATTGAATCGGTGAAAGCGACGGTCGAGTTTTCTGCCCGCCTGGGAATTCCCTGCCTGACTCTATATGCTTTCTCGGCCGAAAATTGGAAACGCCCTGCGAGTGAAGTGAACACGCTGTGGTCGTTGCTTAGAGAATACCTTCAGAAAGAAATGCATACTCTCCAGGAACACCAGATCCGATTCAGAGCCATCGGACGACTGCGGGAGCTCCCCGATTCTGTTCAGGAAAGTCTTTACACGGCCGAGAATCTGACTCGGCAGAATGACCGGATGTTCCTGACGATCGCGCTCAATTACAGCGGACGGTTGGAAATTGTGGACGCGGTCAATCGCTGGCTTGAAGAAAGAGGGGGCGAAATTACCGAAAAGGATATCGAAGCCCGCCTTTATACGGCCGGGCTTCCTGATCCGGATTTGCTGGTTCGAAGCAGCGGGGAGATGCGCATCAGTAATTTTCTGCTGTGGCAGATTGCTTATTCCGAGATCTACGTCTCTGAGGTACTCTGGCCCGACTTTCGAGGAATGGACCTAATCAAGGCTTTATTGGACTATCAGCAGAGAGAACGTCGCTACGGCGGCATCCTTTCCCACCCCGTCCAGAGCGCCCGATGAAGCAACGTGTCCTCGCGGCTTCCCTCCTGATCCCGATTGTTCTGGCCGCCATTTTCTTCCTTCCTTTTTATCCCTTCCTACTTCTGATCGGCGGTGTAATCGTCATCGGTGCTCGGGAATTGTTCGGCATGCTCAAGCGCTATGGAATGGTCGAATACCGAGTCTCCTATCTTCTCCTGGTTCTCCTTCCCTGGATGACTAGTTATGCTCCTTCATATCTCTTTCCATTCCTACTCGCTTCCCTGCTTCTTATCGCCTGCTGGAGTGTCCTAAACACATCGGCCGTCGAGCAGTCCTTTCCAAGTGTGGCGGGAAATGCGATGTCTCTAATCTATGTTGGAATTCCCCTTTCTCTGGCAGCAGGTTTTCATCCAGGATCACCCCGTGCACTGGAGGCTCCGGAGTTGCCGCTTGAGCTTCTGATGATCCTTCTCACCGTCTGGATGGGCGACAGTTTTGCCTACTTTGTCGGCAAGCGCTGGGGAAAACGCCATATTACCCCTCGAATCAGTCCGAACAAGTCTCTTGAGGGATTTGTGGCAGCCATCCTGGGTTCGCTCGTGATTCCGCCACTGTTCGGCGCCTATTTCCTGCCCAATTTGACAACGTCCTTCCTGGTCGCAGCAGGATTCTTTCTCGGGGCGGGAGGCATTATGGGAGATCTATTCGAATCGTTGATCAAGAGAGGAGCGGGGATAAAAGACAGCTCTCATTTAATCCCAGGCCATGGAGGACTACTGGACCGGATCGACAGCATACTCTTTGCCGTACCGATCTATTATCTGGCTTCGATTCTGATAGACTAACTGCCCGAGTCGCCGTTCGTGATCTTCAGGTCTGCCGGCCCTGAAGAAGATGGGTGAACCGGAAGGCGAGCCTCGCGAATACTATGAAAAGAGTCTCTATTCTGGGTTCCACGGGCTCAATCGGCCAGAGTGCTCTCAGCCTGGTGGATCTCCATCCTGACAAGTTCGAAGTGGTCGCGTTGGCAGCAGGGAAAAATACAGAGCTGCTGATTGCGCAGTGTCGTCGGTACCGACCATCACTGGCTGCAATCGAGGATGAAACTGCCGCCGCTCGCCTGCGAGAAGCAACCGAAAATGTGGACGTGGAAGCCGGTCTTTCGGGAATCATTGCAGCTGCCTGCCATCCTGACGCTGACATTGTCGTTTCCGCGATTACCGGTGCAGCCGGATTGGTACCAACATATCACGCAATCCGTCATGGAAAAGACATTGCCCTCGCCAACAAAGAAAGCCTGGTCACGGCCGGCGAGTTGCTGATTCCCCTGGCAAGAGAAGGCGGCAGCCGGCTCCTTCCAGTGGACAGCGAACACAGCGCTCTTCACCAGTGCCTCAGCGGAATCTCTATGAATCATGTCCGCCGGCTGATTCTAACTGCATCGGGTGGTCCGTTTTTTGGAAAGTCTGCCGAGGAGTTGGACAAAGTCACGGTCGAACAAGCGCTGGATCACCCGACCTGGCAAATGGGCAAGAAGATCACGGTTGACTCCGCGACTCTGATGAACAAGGGCTTGGAAGTTATCGAGGCACACCATCTGTTCCAGGTCCCTCCGCAGCAGATACAGGTCATCATCCATCCTCAGTCGATCGTTCATTCTCTGGTGGAGGTTGTGGATGGAACGATTTTGGCACAGCTGAGCATTGCTGATATGAGACTCGCCATCTTCTATGCGCTGAGCTACCCGGAACGTCTTGATGCTCGTCTTCCTTCGCTCGACCTCTTTCAGTGTGGTCCCCTGGAGTTTCATCCTCCTGATTTTCTCTTGTTTCCCTGTCTACGACTCGCGTTTGAAGCGCTGGAAGCAGGGAAAAGCTATCCGGCTGCTCTCAATGCCGCCAATGAAGTTGCGGTATCCGCATTTCTTGAAGGCCGCCTCGCGTTTGTGGACATTGCGCGGGTCATCGAACGAGTCCTTGACCAGCACCAACCGGTTCCGATCGATTCTATCGACACGGTACTCGAAGTGGATCGGCAGGCCAGAAGGACCGCCTCCGACCTCGTACAGCAACAGTCAGCCCCTAGTTCCAGAAGCCTGTGGTGAAGATCCCTGCATGGCCGCACAAACCTTACGACTTTTCCCACCGCTGTTCGTGTCGGGATGTTTTTGAAACGCATCGATTTGACAAGCATCTTACAAGTAGGAAGAATCAACATCTGGTCGCCAGGACAACCAATCTGGCCACCTGGCTTCTTCTGCGAAAACCATCGTTTCCTGGGCATGCCTGGAGGATATTCACAATTGGAAATACTTAATGGTCTCGGCTGGACTCTTGGTGCCTTCATCCTCGTGATCGGAATTATGATTTTCGTTCACGAGCTCGGCCACCATTTAATGGCCAAGTACCTGGGCATCAAGGTGAACGTCTTTTCCCTCGGATTCGGTCCACGACTCTTCGGTTTCGAAATGGGCGGTACCGATTATCGAGTAAGCCTCCTTCCCCTGGGAGGTTACGTAAAGATGGCCGGAGAGCACTACGATGACGAGCTAAGGGGTACGGAGGACGAGTTCCTCTCGCGCCCCAAGAAACATCGGTTCGCTGTCGCTATCGCCGGTCCGGCCATGAATATTATTCTGGCAGTTCTTCTTCTCTCCATAAACTATATGGTTGGTATCCAGATTCCTGTGTATCTAACCGAGGCTCCCGTTGTCGGTCACATTCGGAGTGATTCTCCTGCCATGGAAGGGGGATTTCAACTGGGGGACCGGATTCTTTCGATCGATGGACAATCGGTCGAAACCTGGGAAGAACTGAACATCGCTGTGGCAACCCGTGCGAATCAAACGCTGCGCTTTACAGTGGAAAGAGCCGGCGACACGCTGGAAATACCAGTGACGGTAGCAGAAGATCCCTCTACGGGTGCAGGATATATCGGTCTCTCTCCGACAGTAACCAATGTAGTGAGTGCCGTGGAACCAGAATCTCCTGCAGACGCAGCGGGGATACAACAAGGCGACGAGATTGTCGAAATTCGCCTGAACGGACAGAGCGCCACAGATTTGGCTCGAATACTGGATTTAATCCAGGCCAGTGAGGGAAGGCCGATAGAGCTGACTCTCAAGCGGGACGGGACACTGGTGGAAAAAACTGTTGCGCCGGTAGAAATGGACGGCAGACATCGCCTGGGCGTGGTTATTGGGGAACTCGAGCCGCAGGAAAGACGGACAGAACGTTATGGGGTGTTTGGTGCCCTGGCCAAATCGATTGAGAAAAACTATCAGCTTACTCAGCTCACTTTTAGAATTGTCGGCCAACTGATTACCGGTACAACATCGATGAGGGCCATGTCTGGTCCGATTGAAATCGCCCGCGTCTCCGGCGAAGCCGCCTCCCACGGGTT
>DATGOF010000538.1:0-6129 GCA_035306285.1 Acidobacteriota bacterium
GAAGGATACCGTTATCTGGACCCGAACAGTGAGGAAAATGATCGGATCTATTGCCCGCGCGGTGGCTTTCTAAAAGAACTGGCTGAGTTTGACCCCGTAGAACATGGTGTCGTACCAACCTCTGTCGACGGGACAGAGCCAGATCATTTTCTGGCGCTGCGGGCCGCACGGGAGGCCCTGGGTGATGCCGGTTATCTGGATCGGCGGCCTAATCCCGAAACCACGGAAGTGATCGTCGGGAGAGGCACCTATGTGAACCGGGGGAACTCCACCGTTATCCAGCATGGAATTGTCGTCGATCAGGTTCTGCAGATTCTCCGACAATTGCATCCCGAGCATTCGGAAGAAGAACTCCAGCAGATCAAACGCGAACTCAAAGCCAGTCTTCCTCCGTTTAATGCTGAGACGTCGCCTGGGCTGGTTCCCAATATCATCAGCGGGCGAATTGCGAACCGTCTCGATTTTATGGGGCCAAACTTCATTGTGGATGCGGCGTGCGCTTCTTCCCTTGTCGCCGTAGACATCGGAATGCGCGACTTGCTAAGCGGGCGCTGTGATCTGGCCATTGCAGGTGGAGTTCACGCCTCCACTCCGCCCCCCATCATGATGATTTTTTGTCAGTTGAAGGCTATTTCCCGGCGCGGGGAAATTCGACCTTTTGACGCCCTGGCGGATGGGACTCTGCTCGGGGAAGGGGTGGGTATGGTGGTTCTCAAGCGGCTGGAGGATGCTGAGCGGGACGGGGACCGCATATACGCCGTTCTCAGGGGCATCGGCACAGCCAGTGACGGGAAAGCGCTGGGCCTCCTGGCCCCCAGAGTGGAAGGCGAAGAGCTTGCCCTTCGACGCGCCTACGAGGCAGCCGGAGTCTCCCCTTCCACTATCGGTCTCATAGAGGCACACGGTACTGGAACTCCCGTGGGGGACGCAGTTGAGCTGGAGTCTTTAAACCGAGTATTTGGTGAAAGAAGGACCGGAGCTCCGACCTGTGCTCTCGGCACGGTCAAATCTATGATCAGTCACCTTCTTCCGGCATCCGGCATTGCCGGACTGATCAAAACGGCTCTTGCGCTTTATCACAAGGTACTGCCTCCGACGCTGCATTGTGAGAAGCCCAATCCGAAGCTCAATCTGGAAAAAAGTGTCTTCTACCTCAACACTGAGACCCGACCCTGGATTCATGGAGATCCTTCTGCGCCTCGAAGGGCGGGTGTCAACGCCTTCGGATTTGGCGGTATCAATGCACACGCCATTCTGGAAGAATATCGTTCTGAGGACGAGGCTCAAGCGCCGACTTTACAGAAGCGCTGGGACACTGAAGCAATCATCGTTTCAGCGGTGAACCTCGAGCAACTGATCCAGAACCTGAACCAGGTTCGAGAGTTTATTAGTAGGCAACCCGACACGCCTCTTGCTGATTTGGCATTCACTCTCAATGGCAGGCGTGGCGATGTCACGATCGCTTTCGTAGCATCGAGTCTGGACAATCTGACGGATAAGATCGACCGGGCTCTTGAAAAGTTGAAGGACCCGTCTTGCAGTAGAATTCGTGAAATAGACGGCATCTACTATTTCAAGGAGCCGCTCGGGCACCAGGGAAAACTGGCTTTTGTCTTTCCCGGAGAGGGCTCACAGTATCCCAACATGCTCGGTGACCTTTGTCGATACTTCCCTCAGGTGCGACGAGTATTCGATTTAATGGACCGCGCGTTCTTGGATCATCCACGGCGCTTTCTACCCAGCCAGATCATCTTCCCCCCGCCGCTTTTCGATCAGAGTGGTAAGGACAGCCCCCTTCATAAAGCAATCTGGGAAATGGATTTCGGTGCCGAGGCCGTATTTGTCGCCAACCAGGCACTAACAGCCTTGATGGAAACAATCGGACTTCGGCCTCATGCCATGGTCGGACACAGCACGGGAGAACATTCGGCGCTACTCGCCCCCAGAACCGTTCAGCCTGAACGTGAAGAGGATTTCATTCGCCATGTTCTAGGTGTCAATGCCGTTTTTGAAGATTTGAATTCAAGAGGGCAAATACCACAGGGGACGTTGATCGCAGCCGGAGGTGGGGACCTGAAGCGGCTGTACGAAATGGTACAACAATCAAAGGGTAAGCTCTTCGTAGCAATGGATAATTGTCCCCACCAGGTGGTGCTGTGTTGTATTTCGAATGACGTTGAGCAGGTGGTTAAGGAACTGGAGAAAAGTCGAGTTATTTGCCAGATCCTTCCGTTCGATCGGGCTTACCACACTCCCCACTTTGAAGTCTTCGCCCGACCTCTAAGGGACTACTTCGCAAAGGTCGAAATTCACCCACCGGCGGTTGATCTTTATTCTTGTGTTACAGCCGACCGTTTTCCTGAAGATCGGGAAGGAATCCGAGAGCTCTGTTCGATCCAGTGGGCACGGCCCGTTCGTTTCCGACAAACAATTCAGAAGATGTACGACGATGGTATTCGCCTGTTTGTAGAGGTGGGGCCCAAAGCGAATTTGACAGGTTTCATCAATGACAGTCTCAGAGGCAAGAAGTTTGCGGCAATCCCTTCGAATGTCTCCCACCATTCGGGAGTCACTCAGTTGAATCACCTTGTGGCCCAGTTGGCCGCACACAAGGTCGAGTTTGATCCGGCCCCTCTCTACCTGAGACGGAATCTTCGTAAGTTGAACATGGATAGTCTTGAGTCTCCGCCCGCTCGCAGGTCAATAAAGCTCAGGACAAACTTGCAACCGTTGACTCTCCGCGAGGATTTTCGTCTCCGGGGGGCAGGCTTGACCGCCAGCCCTCCAAGAAAGGCAGTGACGGTGAAGCTGGAATCCCCGGCACCAGGCGAAGTTGTACCACAAGGACAAGTGGAAAGACAGTCGGCCATACAGTCGAAGCGTATGCCGGTTATGGCCATGGCTCACTCGCAGGAAACCACTTCTAATCCGTCCGGTGCAGGAACGATTCGTTCTCGCGTGATGGAGTCACATCTAAAGGTGATGGAGGAGTTTCTCCAGAGCCAGTCGGCAGTCATGAACGACTATCTGTTTCGTCGTCATGCCTTGCGGCACACGACTCAACAGCAGAGAGCGAGCAAGTCTATTGTAGCAGCAGGGCGTTCACACAATCGAAGACCTCTGATAGGACAGATTCAGGAGTTCATTCCGGCAGAGCGGGTGAAGGCCACGCGCCAATTCGATCTATCAGAGGACCTGCTCTTTGACGACCACACGCTGGGCCGATCGATCTCAGCACTTGCACCGGAACGCAACGGGCTGCCGGTTGTGCCTCTGACAATTAGCATGGAGCTACTGGCGGAAGTCGCGTCAACCCTGTTCCCTGGTCAGGTTCTGGTTGCGATGAAGGATGTTCGGGCGTATCGCTGGATTAGTTTGGAGGAACCTCTTCCCGAATTGGAGATCTTTGCTGAGGTCGTTTCCGGGCATCCGGGCGAAGTTCGGGTTTTTGCTAGAAAAGTTCCTCCTTCTCAGGGGACTCCAAGTCCAGTACTGCTCGAAGGTACCATGGTG
The DNA here is from genome assembly GCA_035306285.1 of Acidobacteriota bacterium. Lineage (GTDB taxonomy): Bacteria > Acidobacteriota > UBA6911 > RPQK01 > JAPXNP01 > DATGOF01. The sequence goes on from DATGOF010000538.1 coordinate 3,514, forward strand.
TTTGCCGACCAGTACCCGGACCCGCCTGAACCCGGTAGCTTTCATCTCAGGGCTGAGACATCATCATCCTGGACTCCGGAACGCCTGTACCGGGAAGGTATGTTTCACGGGCCTGCATTCCAAGCTGTGAAGGAAATTGTTCGGACGGGAGAAGATGGTAATGTTGCCTTGCTTGAGGTGCTATCGAGAAAAGGTCTGTTTGCTTCTAATCCGGAACCTGACTTTCTCACGGATGCCGTGATTCTCGATGCCGCCGGGCAGGTGGTCGCCTTCTGGACCAGAGATTCCCTTGTTCGAGGGTTTGACATATTCCCGTATCGTCTCCGACGGTTGGACCTATACGGCCCCCTGTTGCCGGCTGGGTCGAGACTGGAATGCAGGGTTCGGGCTGAGCTTCGCGGCGAGAATCAGATGAGTTCCGACATCGACATTCTTGACCAGGAGGGACGTCTATACTACCGGTTGACCGGCTGGGAAGACCGTCGATTCGATCTGCCTTCGAACTTCCTTCAAGCTCGAATCTCACCCTGTAAAGGGTGGCTAAGTCGAATGCTGGAATGGCCAGACTCAATGTCTGAAAAGCACCAGGGGTTGGTACTGTTTGAACTGGAAGGGCTCACTGAAGCCTTTCTTCAGGCTCATCAGGGTATCTGGCTGAAGGTCCTGGCCCACCTCGTTTTAAGTTCGCAAGAGCTGACTCTTTGGACTCAACTAGGGAGTTCGGAGAAGCGAATCACTGAATGGCTGTTGGGAAGGGTTGTTGCAAAGGATGCCATTCGCCATCTGTTAAAGACGCGAGGAATTAACCTGTGTCCGGCAGATATTCCTATTCTCCCAGACAGTTACGGGAAGCCCTGCGTTGATGATAAATGGGCCATGTTGAACGGTATTCAGCCTCAAGTGAGCATTTCTCATAGCCATGGCCGGGTTATTGCGATGGCTACCCTCGGAGAAATACAAATAGGTGTCGATACTGAGCATATCGATCAAAGTCAGCGTAACTTTGACAGGATAGCATTCACCGATTCGGAAAGGAGCCTTTTTTCAAAAGTCAGTGAAGCAGAAAAACGGTTGTGGTACCTTCGTCTCTGGAGCGCAAAGGAATCAATCAGTAAGGCACTAGGCCAGGGATTTAATAACGGCATAAGAAGTATCGAAGCTCGCCAGGTTGACTTCAATACCGGGGCGATTACATTCACACTCGGACAGCAAATCCTGGAAAAACATCCCAGTTTACGAGGTCAAGAACTAATCAGTCACACCTGGGTGGATAAAGATTACGTGACAGCAGTTGCCATGTCTTCCGAGGAGTAGTGGACTTGAATAAGAGTAGAGAAGAAATATTAAAGGATGTACTGAATCTCTTAGAGCAGCTGGCACAGGATTGGGATTATCAAGCCACCGTCAATGAAGGGACTCGAATATTCGGAGATCTAGGATTTGAGTCATTGGATGCCGTTGTCTTGGGGACTGCGATCCAGGAGCATTACAAGCAACAGATGCCCTTTGCAGGTCTCCTGGCCGAAATCGGACAGCGGGAAGTGAGAGATCTTTCGGTGGCCGAACTGGTTGACTTTATCCACAGCCATCTGGACAGACAGGGAATTTCTTGATGAGAACACTGCTGATTGGAATAGACGGAGCGACGTTTCATGTCATCGATTCGCTGATTGACCAGGGGATTATGCCTTTCCTCGGTGAATTCTGCCGACGAGGCACCCGATCAACGCTGAGGACGATCATCCCTGCCCTGACACCTCCCGCGTGGACGTCCTTGATGACCGGACGGCCTCCGGGCCACCATGGCGTTTTCGACTTTTTTCGGTTGGAATCACCTGAGAGCCGGCAGATCCGGTTCGCCACCTCTCACGATGTAGGGTGTGAAACCATCTGGTCGCTGGCATCCCGGCATGGAAAGCGTGTATTCACGCTGAATTTTCCATTGATGTATCCGGCTCCTGAGATCAACGGCTGTGTTATTCCCGGCTGGGTGCCCTGGAAGTTGCTCCGTTTCGCCTGTTATCCCAGTAATCTTTTCGATCGCCTCAAGGAAGTCTCGGGTTTGAATCCCAGAGAACTGGCGATGGACATCAAGCTGGAGGAGAAGGCTACAGAAGGCTGTCGGGACGATGAATACGACGACTGGATTCGCCTGCACATCAGGCGCGAAGAAAATTGGCTTCGGGCGTTCCGCTATCTAATGGATCAGGAGCCTTTTGATTTCGGAGCGATTCTTTTCGATGGCGTGGATAAGCTTCAGCATCTCTGCTGGCGGTTTATCGACCCTGACCTCGCCGGTAATTTGAACGACTGGGAGAAGCGGATTCGGGATCTCTGTCTCGACTACTTTCGCCGACTGGATCAGATCCTCGAGGAGCTCTGTCAATATGTCGACTCTGATGGCCAAACATACATCGCATCCGATCACGGATTTGGACCGACTCAAGACCTTTTCCATATCAATACCTGGCTTGAGAAAAATAGATACTTGAAATGGGCGGATACTGGTTCCGGGGGTCACGACACACAACCGGCTCTTCTTGGAGTCGGACAGGTAGCACGCCACACTTATCTGATGGACTGGGATAAAACGAGGGCTTTTGCTACGACTCCTAC
>DATGOF010000539.1:0-2666 GCA_035306285.1 Acidobacteriota bacterium
AGTTTCCTTGGAAGACGAAAATAGCGGATCCTTTTGTCATCGGGGATCAAATCTTCGATGGACTCTCCGTCATCTAAGATGACCAACTCTATTGGCGAATAGCTCTGTTGAAGAAAACAATTGATCGCTTGCGAGACATACCTTGGGCGATTGTATGTCGGCATGATCGCGCTTACTAGAGGCAAGACTCGTCCCCCATTCGCAGGAAACGCAGCATCAGTCTCTACCATGATCGAGTCCTCAATCGGGATACTGTTGGCCAAGCTTATACTCAAAACACATCACAAGTTGTTCCAGGCATTCTTCAAGCTCATCAGGGGCAAAATCACACGGCGGAGGACTACACCACCCGTAATGCACATCTCGAAGCTGGATCAGTGAATTCATGCGGCCATGCTGATTCAGAGCCTCGGATACATCTTGAAGGCTCTCCCAGCTGACCCCCAGTTGTTCGGCGAGAGACTCACTCGGATCTTCCAGCGCCTGCCGGAAGCCTTCGGAAATGATTGAAAACAGTAATATGCCCACCCTTTCGGCTGTCAGACGAACGTTGCTCATACTTTCCTCCTTGCGTTGTATCACCCGTTGTGTGACAAGGTTCCTGCTTTTCTAGATCCGCTAGAATCGCATGGGCCTGTTTGACCTCCGTAACCTCTTCATCGGCTATCCGCCTGAGCGAAAGATAAGTTCGAGTTGAGTCTAGAGCTTCACAGTACTCGCCAGCTGATAGTGCCAATTGGGAATAATCGAAGACACAATCTGCCCGGAGACCCGGAAACTCCTCGTTCGGGAACAGCCAGAATCTGCCTGGAGAATTGAGGATCTCGTCATAGATCTCTAATGCCCCTGTGTAATCCTCCAAGCGAGCCAGAGCTCGAGCCAGGTAGTCGCGAGGGGCATAAGACGGCTCGAGTGCCTCTGCTTGCTTCAGAAGAGCCACAGCGTCCTGGTCCCTGCCACGGGCCAGAAGCACCTCCCCCATAATGCGACTCCTTGCAACGACGGCGACAGGCACACTGGGGTATGCATTCAGGTAAGACAATAAGCCTTCCGCTTCTCGGATGAATCCAGAGCGAGCTAACAATGCACCGGCTCGCTGAAGACGTTGAGGGCTAGCGTCTGCTTCAATCGCTTCCAGACAGAATTCTTTACAGCGATCGAAGTTTCCGAGACGATACCAGAGATAGCCGAGAGCCAGGAGTTTATCAGCCCTCCTGGCAAACATTTCGGGATGTTCGCGATCAACCTTGACCATCTCCGTCAGCAGTGTGATTGCGTCCCGGTAAGCTCCTCGTTCGCCCAGGATATTCGCAAGAAAAGATGCCGCGCTGCTTCTCCAGAAGGGGTCCGGTGAAACCAGTAGTCGCTCGAAACGCTCCTGCGCCTTCAGCTCATCTCCCTCGAGAAAGGCTGCCGCCCCTTCCAGGAAACCAGCCCATTCGTCTTGTCCTAACCGGCGAAGAGTTGTCACCTCGTCGCGGACCGCCTGGAAGTCCCCGGTGAGAAGATAAGTTTTTGCGAGCTGAACGGATATGTAGTAAAAGGCCGGCCGCTTTTCCCGAGCTTCTCGAAACTTCTGTATGGCCTCTTCTTCGCGACCCAGTGCACGGAGGGCAAAAGCCTGGAAGAAAACCGGATAGTAATCATTCGGATAATGGATCGAGAAGATTTTGAATCTAGTCTCGGCAGCCGCAAAATCACCCGTATCAAGCGAATACATCGCTTTGATTCGGTGTTCTTCTCGTTTGGTCAGGCGACGAAGCTGAGTCGTCTCCTGCGCTTTTCTCCAGAATTGATAACCCTCCCTGTACCGGCCAAGACTGATTAAGATGTCACCCATTCGCATTGTTGCAAGGGCGAAATCAGGATCAATTCGGATTGCTTCCTCCAGCAGCAGGATGGCGTCGCTGTGTCGATCCTGTTGCGTCAACGTCTCCGCTTTCGAGTAGAGTTCAAGAGCCCTCCACGAAGATGTCGTTGCCTCCCGAACGGGGACGTGACTCAGGCTGAGGTCCTGGGCCGTTTCCCCGATCATTTCCCTGACCCATTGACTGGCGGAATCAACCGCGTCAAAGATCCCATCCTTGCTTTCGGACGTAAACGTCCTCCCCCAGCCTCTTTCCCGAAATCTCGGGTCCTCAGCAATCTCTTCCAAATCCATAGCGAGCAGGTAATTCGAGCCAAGGCGGGATAGCGATGACCGCAGAATCAAAGGAATTCCCTCTCTCCACGCAACCTCTCGAGCTGTTTCAAGATCCAGAAGCTGCTCGGAGGGTCGCACCATCCGATCCAGTACCTCCCTTATACGTGCTGGTTCCGCTACCTCAAAGTAAGCAGATTGCTGAAGCTGGTTGCGCAGCATCTCACTGACAGCGCCCAGACTGGCATCCTTCGTCTGGTTATCGAGATCGGTCACGAGTATCGTGGTTCCTTCGGCCAGGGGAGTAGGTGAAGAAGTGAATAAGGGGCTAAAGAAGACCCATCCCACAAGAACCACCATCGAAAAAAGGATTAGCAAGCCCAGCGGATACTGTATTTGAGGAACCCGTGTTGGAGGTTTTTCGGGTAGTGACCGAGCCAGTTCCTGGAGGTCTCTGCGTGCCTCACGGACCAACTGGTAGCGAGAATCAGGCCCCTTGGTCAGCATTTTGCCGACGACATAGCGA
>DATGOF010000540.1:0-4896 GCA_035306285.1 Acidobacteriota bacterium
AGGCTGTTCCGGCTGCACGCAGCCAGGAAGAGCTCGCATTTTGCGACTCAGGCAAGAGCACAGGTGAGCGCACAGAGAAAAACATGATTAGCGCACCGGACAGGACAAGCTTATGGAAAAGCGGTTAACCGGGGACTATACCGAATCGCATGGGCCCAGGGTCGGAATCGATTGCCGATCGCTGGCCAATGGTCCCTCGGGTGTCGCAACTTACGTTGGTAACCTTCGAAGATGGATACCCGACCTTGACTGTGTATTTGGTCGGTTTCCGGCCAATAACTTCCTCTGGAACAACGTCAGGATTCCGCTTACTTATTTGACCAGGAGCTGGGATCTGTTTCACGCTCCTTCTTATACCTGTCCTCTGGTCAGTTTATGCCCGGTGATCCTTTCCGTTCACGATGTCGCTTACCTGGTACGTCAGGAATGGTATCCCTACCGGCTTGATTGGTTCCGCTTGCGCTATTACAAGAGTTCGATTCGAGTGGCCGAGCGAATCATTGTGCCTTCGGAATTTTCAAAACGTGAAGTTTTGAGAATTTTTCCAGAACTGGAAGGCCGCGTCGTCCATATTCCCCTGGGTGTCTCCTCCGATTTTTTTCCTGACCCGGAAGGAGCAAAAGCCGTCAGACGGCAGTTCGGTTTGCCCGACCAGTATCTTCTTCACGTTGGAGACATTCATGGACGGAGAAATCTGGACCTTATATCTCGGGCAGCGAAAGCGCTTGACATCCCCCTGGTACTAGTCGGGCGCATCCAAAAAGGAGGGGAGCCTTACAGTAATTGGCCGTTGAGATTCTCGGTCATCAGTCTGGAGGAACTGCGCGGCATTTATTCCGGTGCGCAGGCACTTGTCTATGCTTCCGTTTACGAAGGATTCGGTCTTCCGCTCCTCGAATCGATGGCATGTGGCACCCCGGTTGTAGCGGTCGGCCGAGCCAGCATTCCCGAAGTTTGTGGAGATGCCGCCATTCTCGTTGAACCTGAAAGTGAGGCTTTGGTCGAGGCAGTACGAATCGTCATCACGGAGCAGGAAGAATGGTCGAAAAGAGGGCTTTCACGGGCTCAAAGGTTCAGCTGGCAAAAGGTTGCCGATCGCACACGAGAACTCTACCAGGAGGTGCATAGAGCCAACCGGCGTAGTTGATACTAGACTTCACAAACCGTTCCAGGGTGCAGATTCGGCCTGCGGCCAGGGTCGGGGGGACGGTGTTGCCGGGTGATATTGATTCCGCATTAATGGCCGACCAGGCGAGTTCGTAAGAGCCGCGCGGCATAGAGCAGCTTGATTCCACTGAAAACCAGCCACTGCTGCAGGCGGTTCTGTTGACCTGCAAAATGCTTTCGATAGAAGATCTCCATCGATTTGTAGAAGTGGTAATCGCTGACTCCTCTTGCACGTGCTGAACTTTTCCCTTTGTAGTGCACGACCCGGGCGTGAGGATAGTAGAAGATTTTCCAGCCTTTGAGGAAGGCTCGGTAACAAAAATCGAGATCTTCTCCGTAAAGAAAAAAATCCTCGTCCATCCCTTGGATGTCATCCAAGACTTCGCGCCGGAACATCAGGAATGATCCGGAGACTGCTTCCACCTCGTGAATTTGATCGGAATTTTCATAGGTCATGTTGTAAGCAGAGACTCTCCGGCTACGCGGGAAGAGGCGGCTGAGTCCGGACAATCGGAAAAAAGCCGAGGAGGGGTGAGGAATCCTCCGCCGGCATGCGGGCTGCAACGAGCCATCCGGGTTTTCGACTCGGCAACCAACGATGCCTGCTGTTGAGCGTGACGCGAGAAATTCGAGTGTTTGGTCAATTGCTGATTCCTCAATTACACAATCTGGATTCAGGAAAAGATAATAGCTGGCTGGGAAGGCACGGATGCCTTGATTGCAAGCGGCAGCAAAACCTACGTTTCGGGAGTTGAGAATAAACTGAACTCGATCCGACAGTCTCTCCAGTCGTGAAAAGTCTTGCTGGTCAGAAGCGTTGTCGATGACCGCAATCCGGTAGTCATCAGCACGAGTCTCCTTCAGAATGCTCTTCAGGCATCGTTCAAGGTAATCGGTTGAGTTGTAGTTGACAATAATGATCGTGAGGCGATTCACGGAGCAGTCCTCTTTTTCCACCGGTATCTGAACCAGTTGCGGTCGAGGGCGCGCCGGAAGTCGTGCCACGCGACCTGCCGTTCTGCCTGTATTTTCCGCCGCTTGGAGAATACCTTTCTGCTGTTTCGCAGGAAATCGACTTTCGCCTGCAGGAAGCTTTTGCCCCTGCCTAAGCGGCTGAAATAGATCAGGCAGAGCAGATTGAAAAGGATCCGTTCCGGCAGATACAGAAGAAGCAGTAGCCCGGGCATGTTCTTCCAGAAGACGTACTCTGAATTTCGGTGGCCGTAGAAGACATATTGATGACTGAAGGTCCCAATATTTAGATTGACTTTGTGGCGTACGACGGCCTCCGGGACGTAGAGGCAGCGAAAGCCGAGCAAGCGCGCTCTCATGTTAAGGTCGGCATCTTCATAGATTAGAAAGAAATCCTCATCAAAGCCTCCCGTGGCTTCCAGAAGATGTCGATGATAGAGAGCGGCGGCGCCGGAAGGACCGAAAACCTCTCTTCGTTGATGGAAGAGTCGTGCTGGTGCGCCATGGCCTATCTTGTATGCTGAACCTATGACCGCCATCCCATCTCCGGCACTGTCCAAGCGTTCGGGGTCGGCTTCCAGGAGAATGCGCGACGCAAAAAAGCTCCACGGAGGATGATTGTATTTAAGTAGATGGTCGAGCCAGTCTGGATCCAGAGTAATGTCGTTGTTGAGAATTGCTACCAGGTCTCCTTTCGAGTCTTTGATGCCGCGGTTGCAAGCCGCCGCAAAACCCTCGTTGCGCGCGGATTCGATAAGATGAACTTGGGGAAACGAGTCCCGAATCAGGTCCTGACTCCCGTCGGTGGAGGCATTGTCCACCACGAAAACCTCGTTGAAAGGCCGTCGTTGCTGCAAAACCGACTGAAGGCATGCCTGGATGACTTGCTTTCCGTTGTAATTAATAACGACCGCAGTAACATAAGTCGACACCGCAAGGTATTATAATGCTCACAGCTGTTATTGCGGCCAGGTCGTCGGGGATTCTTTTCGGGGAAGTCGTAACTCAGGCTGTTGCTTGACGGAGAAGCATCTCAGGAAGGGCACCGGACAATGGAGCGGGCACAAACAGAATCGATTGAGGGAGCTGTTGGAGAGGCCCCGGGTCGCATCCTTCACTCACTTCTTATAGTACCGCTGTTTCTCTTTTCCATTGACCTGATGATCGGGGCACTGGCTTACTCAGCGGCATGGCTGTTCCGAATCTGGGTTACTATTCCTCTGACCCAGAATCTTCTACCCCAGGAGCGCTGGGATGTGGTATCCCACCCATGGATTGCGCTCTGTGAGAGTCAAGCATTCTTTCTTTACATTCTGGGGCTCTATGACGATCTCAGAGTGACTCGTTATAGAGAACTCCTGACTTATATTTTCATGGCCTGTGCCGCCCAGGTGGTGACGATTGCCTCCATTTTTTATCTCACGAATACCATCTTTCCTCGCTCCGTCATCTTGCTGTTCGGTCTCATTAACTTCATCGGACTTTTCTTCTGGCGGGCCTATGTGAAAGCCCAGCTCCAAGCCCGGACGCAGAGAGTCCTTGTTGTGGCGGAAGATTCTGCTTCGGCTTCTGAACTCCTCAAAGAGATCGAGCGAAATCCCTGGATGGGCTTGCGAGTAGTGGGTCTGATGATTGGAAATGAGGGAGAAACCCACGATCGCAATATTAGTGCTCCGATACTGGGAACATTGCAGGAAACGGAAAAGGTCGTGGAGCAGCATCATATCGACGAAATCATCTTCGCCTCACGCGACACCTGGAAGGATCAGGTGTTCAACGCACTCAGTCATCTTCAGATGGAAAAGCCGTTGAGGCTTGCCATCCTTCCGTCAGTCTACGAGATTGCTATCGGACGACTGCGGCACATCAATGTACACGATACACCGTTGATAGAGGTCAAGCGGCATCCGAACGAACCCTTTGAACGCTTCTTGAAAAGAGGATTCGATCTTGGACTCTCGCTGTTGATGCTGACTCTCTTGCTTCCTTTCTTTCCTCTCATCGGCCTGCTGATTAAGCTCGATTCGAAGGGAACCGTCTTCTACCGGCAGGAACGGGTAGGATCGGGAGGAAGAATCTTCGAACTGATCAAGTTCAGAACCATGGTAGATGGAGCCGAAGACGAGTCGGGGGAGACCTATGCGACAGAGAACGATCCCCGGGTAACCCGAATCGGCAGGCTACTGCGCAGATTTAGAATCGATGAATTCCCTCAACTCCTCAACGTCGTCAAAGGGGACATGAGCTTCGTTGGACCGCGTCCCGAACGGCCGGGTTTCGCCAGAACGTTTTCTCGAACGCTGCCCGGTTACAATGAGAGACATAAAGTAAAGCCGGGAATCACCGGACTGGCTCAAGTGCGCGGTTATTATGATACGACGGCTGAGAACAAACTGAAGTATGATCTGGCCTATATCTACAATTACAGCTTTTCTCTCGATCTTTTGATTCTGCTGGAAACTATTAAGGTGATATTGATTCGGCGTGGGAGCTAGGTCCCGTGACTGAAGGCGGGGCAGTGGCGCCGTGCTATAATCGGACTGTTTTCGAGGCCGGTAAAGTTCATGAAAAGCTTATCGATAGTGATCCCCCTGTACAATGAATGTGAGTCCCTAAGAGAGCTGCACGAGGGGGTTAGTGTCGAGCTGGAGCGGTTAGGGATGCCGGCTGAAATCATCTTCATCGACGATGGAAGTACTGACTGCTCTCTTGATGTGTTGAAGGAACTCCAACAATCGGATCCACGCATTCGAATTT
>DATGOF010000541.1:0-6628 GCA_035306285.1 Acidobacteriota bacterium
AGGTACCACTTCACGCCTTTGCTCGACTGTTGAACTGGTCGTATGTTTATAGAAATGTTCGACCAGGAGCCTGACGGCGAGAGCGACTGAAAGGACCAGATAAAAAGCGAGAATGGAAAGCAAAATTATGAAGCCAACCCAGATCGGAAACATCATGTACTCCTCGCGGATCTGCCAGCACGTTCCGTGCCGTTCCTGGGCCAATCGTTTTCAATGCAGAGGTGACCGAGATGCAAGGAAAAAGAGTGGACGAATCTTATACCCGGATGACCGAACTGGTCCTACCCAATGACGCAAACACCCAGGGCAATGTTCTCGGTGGCAAGGTATTACATCTGATGGACCTGGCTGGCGCAGTGGCGGCGATGAGACATTGTCGAAATCCTGTTGTGACAGTTTCAGTCGATAGCGTTCGCTTTCACCATCCAGTCAAGATTGGTCACTTGATGCTCCTTGAAGCAGTGGTCACCCGAGCTTTTAAAACATCGATGGAGATCCGCGTCGAAGTTCAGTCCGAACACCCGTATACGGGCGAACGGCAGACGACGTGTACGGCTTTTTTCACTTTCGTAGCGATCGATTCCGAAGGAAAGCCGACTCCGGTCCCACCCGCTATTGCTGAGACCGAAGAGCAGAAGAGAAGGTACGAAGAGGCTTTAGAACGAAGAAGAAGGAGGCTTGCCGCCAATCCCAACCACTGAGTTGGTCCTAAAATTGCTAGTGGATCCTCACAGAACCATAGGATGGCGATAGTCGGCTTCCAGGAAGGAAAAAATCATTCGAAACTTGCAGGCAGTTACGTAATCTTTACAGAGAGAATTATTATGATAACGAAAAAATTCCTATTCCCATGGCTGTATACGCTCGAAACTGCTTCATCGGCGGTGCTAAGAGTCACGCACGGAGAGTAGTGAGTGGATGAAGAGGTAACCGTTATGGTGAATCCCAAGGAACTTCCCGAAAACCACCCTGTAAAGAAGCTATTTAGAAACCTGACGGATCGGGCTTTGACTCGCTCGTCTTTAACGGATCGCGACATACTCTTCTATTTGACCGATCTCCTCACTCAGTTCATCGCCGTTGAGAATCTCTATCAAATGAAGGATGAAGAGGGACGTCCATTGATGTATCTGATCGATATGATCGAGAAGGCGGATCAAGCCTCCAGAAGTGAACGGAAGGATCGCTACAAGCATATCGGCGATTACAGCCTCTTTATCCTCGGAATGTTTCCCGAAAGCTTGAGCTACGGGCGGCGGGCTATTTCTCAGTCGTATTACATGGACACCGGACGACGCAGTTACATGGTAGCCAGCGAACTGGAATCCGACGATCAGGAAGTCGTGGTGCTCAGAAAACTGGCGGAAAAATATGAGCGCTGTGTGCTTTCGCTCAACTGGGTCCGAGAGTATACGACCGACCCATTCTATCAGTACATGTTCCGCCAGTTCGGGATCATGTAACCGTCTGGTTAATATTGACGGCGGCGGATGGCGGCTGGAGCATCCGGATCTCGTCCCAGCCGAGTGAGGTAGATTCCTGCAAAAATGAATATACCTCCGAGAATCTGAAACGAAGTGATTTCTTCTCCCAGCAGCACAGCCGCGAAAAACAGGGCTGTGAGAGGCACCAGGTTTCCGTAAATCGCAGTACGGGTGCTCCCGATCTTGTCCACTGCCAGGAACCAGAAAACATAGGCAACGGCAATTGCAAAGGTAAACGAGTACGCGAGTTCCAGATAGGCCCTGAGGGAAATTGAGCGGTACGGTTCCGTTGCAACCCAGGGCAGCGAAATGAGAAACAAGAAGACACTTCCACTGAAAATCGTGTAGGCTGTGAGCTGCAGCGGAGAATAGTGCGCCAGAAGTGGTTTTGAATAGACCGTGTAAACAGACCAGCAGGCGGCTGCCATCAGGATCATCAAATCACCTTTTAAAGTACCCCCGCCAAAGGATAGATCCGAACTTTCTGTCAGGATAAGGATCACCCCGGTCATAGAGAGGGCAATGCCAACCCATACGATTTTCTTCAGGACTTCATGCTTGAGAAAGTGACTCAGCAGCGCTGTAAAAATTGTGCCCGAGGACAACAGCAGACCGACGTTGCCGGCTTTGGTCAGGTCTAATCCATGGATGAAAAAGATCTGATAGATCGTATTGCCGATGAGCCCGAGAGCAACCATTTTCTTGAGATCTCTCAGCTCAACCTGGATCTTGCCGGCAAGGAGACCGGTCGCTCCTAAGAGGAGCAGACCCGCAAGCAGCATGCGTAGACCATTGAAACCCATCGGAGTGAATTCCGTAAGGGCGTCCTTGGTTAGCGACATGTTGGCTCCCCAGATGAGTGTTATCGTAAGGCAGAAGAGGTCAGCGCTTGAAAATCGGGAAACATTCACAGTGCGATACTCACGATCATCAGTCATAGCAGAACTAAAAGAATCCACCATACACCGACTTCCGCTGGAGAATCCATTGGTCGCGCTTGTCAGAATGTGTTTCTGACTAGGTTTCAGCTGAATTAATGAGTCTTATGGATCGAAGACAGCTGTCTCAAGCAATTAAGCAAGAAGCATACAAGTTGGGTTTCGACAGTGCTGGAATAGCACCGGTAGAAAAGCTATCGGGAGGTGCCTATCCAGAGTGGATTCAGCGTGGATATCAAGGAGAGATGTCATATCTGGAGAGAAATGTTGAGAAGCGCCTTGATCCTACGCTGATTGTTCCAGAGGCGCAATCGATTGTTTCCCTCGCGATTAACTATTTCCACCCCGGCGAACTCCCTTATGAAGACCCGTCACAAGCGGTGATTTCCCGCTATGCGTGGGGGGATGACTATCATGACATCATCAAGAAGAGGCTAAAGCAGCTTCTGGAGGCTATCCAGGCCCTTCAGTCTGGTATCACGGGAAGATACTATGTGGATACCGGCCCGGTGCTGGATAAATACTGGGCGGTCCAAGCCGGTATCGGATGGCAGGGAAAACATACCAATGTTCTGTCTCGCAGCCGTGGTTCCTGGTTTTTCCTGGCGGAGATCATCTTAGACGTCGAGTTGGAGTACGATGACCCCGCACAAGACTATTGCGGCACTTGTACTCGTTGTATCGATGCCTGCCCGACGGATGCCATTGTCGAACCTTATCTTTTAGACGCCAGGAGGTGTGTTTCCTATCTCACAATCGAACTTCGACGGGATATCCCGCCGGAGTTTCGAGAATCGATGGGGAACCTGGTCTTTGGCTGCGATATTTGTCAGGATGTTTGCCCCTGGAACTCCAGGGCGGTTCCATCCAATCGCCAAGAATTCGCTCCTCGGCCCGAGAATTGGACTCTGGAGCTACGGGAACTGGCGAGGATGACCCCAGAAGAGTTCAGTGCGGCTTTCCGTAAGAGTCCTGTAAAGAGGACGAAGTGGAGAGGCCTAATGCGGAACGTAGCGGTTGCGCTGGGCAATACTCGAAACGAATCCAATCTGGATGTCCTGGAGGGTCTGCTCAATTGCGAGGATGCAATGGTGCGACGTCATGCCGCCTGGGCGATTAGTTTCATCGGAGGAGCGAGTGCGCTAAGAATTTTGCATCATCGTCTGGAACGAGAGTCGGATCCGGAAACCAGGGAAGTTCTGTACGACCTGACTCACTCCCGGTGAAGGCTTCCAGGTCTTTGAAAACTTTCATGATCGGGTCACTCTCAACCTGTAGAAAAGCTCAGAGTGAGCCGCTACAATGGACTCGTGAAAGACGTTCTGGGAGTGATTCTCGGGGGAGGCAAGGGGACTCGGCTTTTTCCACTTACATTGATTCGTTCGAAACCAGCGGTTCCGCTGGGAGGAAAGTATCGACTCATCGATATCCCCGTCAGTAACTGTATCAACTCAGGTGTCAACAAGATCTTTGTGCTGACTCAATACAATTCCGAGTCTTTGAACAGACACATCACGCAGACGTATCGTTTTGGCCTTTTTTCAAGGGGCTTCGTCGACATTCTCGCGGCCGAGCAGACTCCTGAAAGCGTGCGCTGGTACCAGGGAACGGCTGACGCGGTGCGACAGACCTTGCGGCATATGCTGCACTATGAACCCAGTCAGATCCTGATCCTGTCCGGGGACCACCTCTATCGAATGAATTACCAGCAATTGGTTCAGCACCATCGGGAAAAACAAGCTGACGTGACAGTCTGCGTTGTTCCGGTCCCAGTTGAAACGGCCTCCTCATTCGGAATCTTGAAGATGAACTCGGATGGAGGAATCAGCGAATTCTTTGAGAAACCCAGAAACCCGAAGTTGCTGGAAGAATTGAAGGTAGATGTAGACGCCTGGAGAGACGTAGGCATTTCGGAGGAACGTCCTCTCATGGCATCAATGGGTGTTTACCTGTTCAATCCCGATGTTCTCTGTACTTTGCTGAAAGACGACACCAAGATGGATTTCGGACGAGACGTCATTCCATCAGCCCTGCCCGAGTACCGGGTACAAGGATTCGTATTCACTGGATACTGGGAAGACATCGGCACGATCGAGGCCTTTTACCGAGCTAACCTGGATTTAACCCAGGACTGCCCCGCCTTTACCTTCTACGACAACGAGGCTCCTATCTACACTCACCCACGCTTCCTGCCGGCTAGCCGTATGCAGAAATGCCAAGTGGAGCGAGTCATCATTTCCGACGGATGCGATATTACCGATTCTACCATTACCGATTCAGTTATCGGTATCCGCAGCATTATCCGTAACGGTACCCAATTGACTCGTACGCTGATGATGGGTGCTGACTTTTACGAATTCAACTCCAGACTTAGCGTTCCTCTGGGCATCGGCGAAGGCACCATCATCGAGAATGCCATTATCGACAAGAATGCACGAATCGGCCGGAACGTCCAGATCCTGAACCTCAACCGGCACGTCCATCACGACGATGAACTCTATTTCGTGCGCGATGGGATCATTTGCATCCCGAAGAATACCCTGATTCCCGACGGAACGAAGATTTAAACGGCCTAATGGACGTGGACGCTGGTCGTTGACGTCAACCGTTCGGCCTGCTCTTTCAAGCGCTCGAGTGTTCTTGTTTCCAGGTCTTGCAAATGGTCACGATTTGCCGCGACCGTTTCCGAAGAAATGACGGCGCCGGTAAACTCGACGTGAAGGCCCCAGGCCTTGGTAATTTCTCCCGTTCTGGGATCAATGTACCAGCAGTCTTCCCACACTTTCTTGCTATTGAAGGACCAGGTCACATATTGATCTTTCTGATAGCGGAGCCGTGTGGGAACAATTTCCTCCTCGACTACCTTTTCGTCCGGACCCAGCCCCAGCAGGATCAGAATGCGACCTTCTGGAACTTGCTGTTTGCACTCCGGATCTGAATAAATCGGAATATCGGTCTCTAAGATCTTGAAGGGGACCAGTGGAAGCTTATCTGTGTAGTTCGGTTGAAACGACTCCTTAACTTTTTTCTTAAAAAGCCCCATCTTGAGCTCCTTTCTGCTTGCTGAACGGCCTTTCCCTGTCTCTGCCCAACTGATCTTCAGGCGCTCGGGATGGTATCCGACACGGCAACGATTATAGACAAATTTCCCGATTGAACACGAGTGCCGGAAGCCGGGTCGGTTTCTTGACCTCAATCGAGAAACGTGCAATTATGCTGTTTTTCAAAGCGGTTCCGACGGGGCTCAAGCGTTGGAGTATAAATAGAAGAAAAGATTATGCTTAGCGTTGATTGGACACTTCTAGCCAGCGGCCTCATCTTTCTGTTTACGCTCTGGGCCCTTAATCGTGTTCTCTTTAAACCGCTCTTCCAAGTTCTCGATCAGCGGAAGGCCCAGACGGTCGATTTGCAGGCTGAGGCGTCGGCAAAGTTGGACTACTATTCGCGGCTGGTTGATGAATATGAAGAGCGAATCAAGCAGGAGAAGCAGCAAGGTTATCAGGAGGCTGAAAAGCTGCGACAGGAAGCCTTGGAGATACGGCAGCAGAAGCTAATCGAGGCTCGGAACGAGGCGGCTGGTTTACTAGAAAAGGCTCGCCAACAAATAGAGGCCGAAACAGAAGCAGCGAGAGAACGCCTCCAGCGTGACTCTGAGGAGCTTGCCGCAACCATTGCGACACGCATCCTGGCGCGGTAGATAGCCTCGTCTCTTCTGATAATATTTCCTTTCACCAAAAATTGGTACATCCCGTTTGAATGAAGCGGTCGGACAGATTCTTTTGAATTAAAGTCAGTGAGAATAAGAACGGTCATTCTGATATTCGTGATGCTATTGTTGGTCTTACCCGTACCGGCCTTTGCGGCCACCGAAGAAGCCGGTTGGGGTTGGATTGAGACGATTGGACGCTGGTTCAACCTGGCTTTACTGTTCGGCGTCCTGTTCTATTTCGTCCGTGAACCGATGAAGCGCTTTTTCCAGCAGCGCCAGCAGCGAATTGCGGAAGAGATAGTAGCGGCCCAAACTGCTCGGGCAGAGTCAGACAGAAGGCTGACCGAGATCGAGCAAAGGATGAGCCGACTCGATATCGAGGTTCAATCGATCCGAGCTGAGGCGCGGGAGCAGGCAGAGCGAGAGAAGAGCCGAATTATCCAACAAGCTGACGAGGAGGCCCGAAAGATAGTTGCCGCCGCCGAGCGAGAGATTAG
>DATGOF010000542.1:0-3111 GCA_035306285.1 Acidobacteriota bacterium
GCTCTGGAAGGCTCCGATTTCTTCTTGTTCCTGGCCGATGAAGTGCTCATCAACCCTCGTCACCGAGAAATGGTTGAAGCCTTCCAGGACCCGGATGTGTTTGCCCTTTGCGGCGTAGTAGAGGTCGAGGACAGGAGCCGGATCAGCCGCACCTATGCAATGATCTACAACCACCAAGATCGACAAATTTATCGTCTCATTGAGAAACCAAGGAATCCTCTAAACAATACTCAGGGGACCGGAAACTGTTTATTTCGCAACCAGATCCTTGACTACATCTCGCTCACCCCGATCAATCAGCAACGTAAAGAAAAAGAACTGCCTGACTTGATTCAGTGCGCTGTAGACGATGGTAAGCTGGTAAGGGCGTTCGAGATCGGATCCTGGTACGCGAATGTGAACACCCTGGAGGAGCTTCGGCTCGAGCACCCGGAACTCTATTCCGACCCCGTGGCCGACAGCAGCCACTAACTCATTGTTATACAAGGATTTGTAAGACAAGGTGTTGACTGAGACAATATTCAGATATGAGAGGTCGTCTTGTCGTACGTGTCATGCGCGTCTTATTCGTCATCGCACTGGCGTCTACCTGGCATCTTGCTGCCCAGAGCCTTTCGGCACGAATTTATCCAGATCAAACAGTTCGGCAATTGGATCGTGAGGTAATCGGGCAGGCCATCTGGCATAGCTATCAGCCATACTTCTGGGATCTCAAATCTCAGCGGCTGCTGGACGAAGCTGAAAAGCTCATCATTGCCCTACAACCGGCAATGGTAGGTCACTACCCCGGCGTCGGTGTAGTCACTCACGACTTCCACTGGAAGAATTTGATTGGGCCTATCGAGTCGCGCAGCGATCCTACCCCACGCCATAGGACATTTGATACCCCTTTGCAGGTGCACTTTGGTCCTGACGAGTATGGGAGGATGCTGGAGCAGCTCCGCGAGCTGACCGGCCAGAATGTAGAGGGATCGATTCAAGTCAATATCATGACCGGCTCGGCCGATGACGCCGCCGACTGGGTCGAGTACATGAACGCGCCAAATGACGGCTCGAACCCCGGGGGCGGTACCGACTGGGCTGCCGTCCGTGCTAAAAATGGCCATCCCGAGCCATACAACATTCGCTATTGGGAGTTCGGAAACGAGCCTCACTTTACGGCGGCAAACATGGGGTCTTTGAAAGCCTGGGAGTATATCGAAAGGATTAACGAGTTTGCTCCGCTGATGAAAGAACGTGATCCCAGCATTCTGCTGGCGGGATATGTGAACCCTTTTAACGCCAGTCATCACTCACAAATTGGGATCGATCTTCCAGACCTGCCGGCAGGCCCGGGCCCGTCGGGTACGGAGTCGGGCCTGACGTGGAGTCAGGCAGTCATTCGTTACGCGGGCCGCAACCTGGATTTGCTGTATTTTCACTGGTTCGGAGCCTGGAATGAGAATCAGCACGATTCTCAATACACGCTCTCAACAATGTATACCGGACTCGTTCGCTGGTTGGATCGGCTTCGAGGTGACATCGATCGATACGCCCCCGACATTCAAACCCGCAACCGCCTTCGCAGGGTAGCGATTCCAGAGTGGAACGCTTACGGAGGCTTTACGCCTCCAATCGCCACCGGTACCGCTATGCTGGGGGCGCTCGCAAATTCCAGAATCTTGCACATCTTCACCCAGCGGCCTGAGATCGTCATGGCTCAAAGATTCGGCCTGGCAGCCCCTTTTCCTGAGCCGGAAGTGCAAGCGTGGACCCCAGAGATACTCGACATTCGAGAGGGGTATTTCGCGATCCTAAACAAAGACGACGGAACCGACTATCTTCCGACTGCCGTCTACGAAATGGAGCGGCTTTGGGCAAAGGCTTATCAGCCTTATGTCGTCAAGGCGGAAGTGGAAGGTGCACCAACCGGAACTTTCGGAGTGCCACTTCTTGACGTAACCGCTCTGCGCTCTCCTCTGGGAGACAAAATAAATCTGGTGATCAACAACGCAAGCGCAAGTTCCCGGTCAATCTCGTTCAGCATCGATCAGTATGATTTACAAAGTGCGGCAACGATCTGGCGCCTGCGGGGGGAGGGACTCAAAGACAACAATACCTATCTCGACAAACACCGGGTGCGAATCGAGGAGTCTACCCTGTCCCTGAGCGGAAATCCTTTGTCTATTGAAGTTCCACCCTATTCCATTACTTTGATTCTGCTGCAAGGCAGTTACCCGCAGGATCCCCTGCGCCGGTTTAATTAGGTATTAAACGGAAATGGCACATCCTGACGCCCCGCTGCTTTCCCGTTTGGAGGGTATAGAGATCAATCCTGTTTTCGTAATCGGGCAGCATAGATCGGGTACGACGATCCTTTACAAGATCCTTGCAGAGACGAATCACTTCAACATCACGAGTGTCTTCCATATATTGAACCGCCACCGATTACTTTATCTGCATGAAAACGGGCAGGAAGAAGCCGCCCGAGGCGAACTCAGGCAAAAATTTGAAGCCCTCGGCCTAAAGGACCGAGAATTCGACTCGATCAAGATTTCTGACCAGACTCCCGAGGAGTATGCCTATGCGCTGCCCCACCAGGGCCGCAAGCCCCGCCTGAACTGGGAGAATCTGGACGCGTTCCAGACTTTCTGTCGAAAGGTCCAGTTCACGCAGAACCCTCGCCGCCCTTTGCTCCTCAAGAATCCTTTCGACGCAGCTAATTTTCTGTTTATCGCGCGGGCCTTCCCCACTGCCCGCTTTGTTTTTATTCATCGGGACCCGGTCCACGTCGTCAATTCGCAAATGAAGGCAATTCGCTCTTTGCTGGTGTCCAAGAATGAATATGTAGCACTGGTCGTGCGTCGATATCGGAGGCTCTGGGAAGGCCAACGAAGAATCGCCTGGGCTCGCTGGCTGTTGTCGGATCGCTGGCCTTTTCTGTTTCAGCAGGTGGCCAATGAGGTGTGCAGTATCAATCGTTATTTCGTTAAGCACGCCCCTGATTTGCCTGAAAATCGATACGTCAGCCTGACCTATCCGGAACTCTGCCGACGCCCCGGAGCGGTTGTTGGGCAAGTTTTGGATTTCCTTGAGGTGCCCCGACCCGATATGGATTTTGACGAACAGATA
>DATGOF010000543.1:0-8869 GCA_035306285.1 Acidobacteriota bacterium
TCAATCTCTTCCTGAATTTCTTTGATCTTGATCTGCGCCTGCCGAATCCGACGCTGATCTTGAATTTCTCGAAGCGCCTGCAGGCTACTTTCAACCAGATCAACCGAAAAAGACATGCTGGAAGAAAGACTGAGCCGGTCAAGTAGATCCTGGTATTCTGCCTTCAGACCCTCTCGTAGCTTAAGGACGCTGATTTTGTGGCCACGTTTCCGCAACTCGATCACTTTCAAAATTATCGATTCACTTTCGAGTTCCTGAAACAGCTCTGGTTCCAGCAAGTCGACAAGATCCTCTTTGAAATTGGTATGCAGAAGAGCCGTCAGAAGATAGGTTTCCGCCGGGCGTAGTGAGATCTCTCGGGTACTCGCCTTTTCAAGATGTATCTGCTCCTGAAGTCTTCCCGGCTTATGGCGTCGCATCTCCAAGAACATCAAACCCTCTTCGATCTGAAGCCGATTCGCTATTCGGGAAACATACTCGGCCCGTTCAATTCTGTTGGGAACTTTCAACAGATAAGGAACAATTCCGGTCACAATCTCCTGTTTGCCGACTGGACTGAAGGGATCCTTCTGCTGTTCAATCAAGCGGGAAAGAATAAAGTCGAGATAGGGTTCAGACTGTTTGAGACGTTCCTCATAGGCTTGGGCCCCGTTTCGTAAAAGAAAGGAATCAGGATCTTCCCCTCCTGGC
This sequence comes from Acidobacteriota bacterium, assembly GCA_035306285.1. Taxonomy (GTDB): domain Bacteria; phylum Acidobacteriota; class UBA6911; order RPQK01; family JAPXNP01; genus DATGOF01. Next base: position 691 of record DATGOF010000543.1, read on the forward strand.
AGTTGCACTACCTTAACATGAAACCCCTGTTCCAAGAATAACTCAATGGACCGTATAGCGGCTGCGGTGCCGGCTGAATCTGGATCGAAATTCACGATGACCTTTCGCGTATAGCGCCCCAGAAGTTGGATTTGACCTCGTGTTAAACTCGTACCCAGTGAAGCCACCACATTTCGAAACCCAAACTGATACGGAACCACCGCATCAAAGTACCCTTCCACCAGTAAGGCGAAATCTCGGCGTCGAATCTCGTCTCGCGACAGAGATAATGCGTACAGATTATTCCCTTTTTGATACAAGGGTGTTTCCGGAGAATTCAGATACTTGGGTTGACCCTCCCCCAATATTCGCCCTCCAAAGGCAATGGTTCTTCCCAAAATATCACAAATTGGAAATGTGACGCGGTTTCGAAACTTATCGTAATAATCTGACAATCCTCGAGCCACTAATCCCGCAGTCTCCAGATCCTTTGTCCGAAAACCCAATCTGGTCAGATGTTGAAAGAGACGATTTCCGGACGGCGCATACCCAATGCCAAAGCTTTGTAATGTCTCTTTTTGAATTTGTCGCTCTCTCAAATAGGCCCGGGCACGCCTCCCGCCTTCTTCGTGAAAGGAGTTTTGAAAAAACTGATTGGCCTCCTTCATGAGAGCCATTAAGGTCGCCCGAACTTCCCTTCCGCCGCCTTCTCCGGCCACTCGAGTACCGGCGGCAGGAATGGAAATGCCGTTTCTTTCAGCCAGATACTTGACCGCCTCAGGGAAACTCAGGCCCTCGATCTGCATGATGAACTGGAAAACGTCTCCCCCGACTCCACAGCCGAAGCATTTAAAAATCTGCTTACTTTCGCTGACCATGAACGAAGGAGTACGTTCATTATGGAAGGGACAAAGGGCGGAGTAATTGTCACCACTCTTCTTGAGCTGTACGTAGCCGGAGATGACATCAATGATCTCCACTGAACTCCGAATTCGCTCAATTGTGAGGTCATCAAGTTTCATAGGACTTAACAGGCCCCGCTGAATCGTCCCTCAAGGACCAGCCGGGTTGCTATACTCCACCTTCCTGAGTGGTCAAAATTGCAACGGTAGCGCCTCCCTCGAGCCTGAAGCTCTTTACGTGGGGATGCTGGCTCAATAACTCTCCTACCGCTGATTTCAACCTTCCAGTCCCAAACCCGTGGACAATCCGAATCTCTGGAAGCTGCGCCACGAACGCCCGGTCCAAAAACTTGTCGAGAAGGGCCATCGCCTCATCAACTCGTTCCCCGACCAGATTCAATTCAGAATCGGTCTCTTCAACAACATGCAGAGTGATCTGCTTTGAAGGCCGTCGGATTACCTGGCGCGACTCCACCTTCTGAAGTTGTGCAGGCAGGGCTGTGACCCGCTTACCGTTCATTTCGATGATGGCTTCCTGAGAGCCGACCGATATAACTACCCCTTTTTGCCTGAAGAACTTGTGATAGACCGTGTCACCCTCTTGAAGTTCTCCCTGACCGGCGGGTTCGGAAATGGATTCCTTGCCCTCTTGTTCTGCCTTGAACTGCCGTCGGAAGCTCTCTTTAAGACGTTCGACTTTTCGCCCGGTTTCCTGACGGAGTCGAGCAGCTTCGAAACGGTCTTTCAATCTTTTAACATATTCTTTCACTTCCCTGTGAAATTCGCTCTCCCATTTCTGGATTCTTTCCTCAAATTCCTGGTTACGACAACGATTCTCTCGTTCGAATTCACGAAGCAAATTGGCTTTTTCTCTCTCCAATTCGGCTTGCATCTCCTGCAGGACACTGCGCTCCTGTTCCACGCGAAGCTTTTCGAGCCGCAGTTCCTCCAGAAATCGTTCAATCTCGCGTTGCTCCGGGGCGAGGGCTTGAAAGGCTTTCTCCAGAAGACTCTCCGGAAACCCCATTTGCCGTGCCATCTCGAATCCGCTGCTCTCCCCGGCTATCCCTACTTTGATTCGATAAGTGGGTGTCAACGTTTCAGGATCGAGGAGAACACTGGCGTTTCTCACTCCAGGGGCGGAAGCGGCGTAAGATTTCATGGCCTGATGGTGGGTACTAACCATCACGAGCGCCTGCCGACTCTTAAGCTCTTCGACAATCGCAATTGCAAGAGCTGCGCCGTGAGTCGGATCTGTTCCACGCCCCACCTCATCCAGAATCACCAGAGAGTGTTCATCGGCGTTCTGTAGAATCTCATTCATGCGCACAATGTGCCCGGAGAAAGTACTGAGGTGGCTCTGGATCGACTGCCGGTCCCCCATATCCACCAGGATGTCGGAGAAAAAAGGAATTCGCGCGGTTTGCGCGGGAATGGGCAGGCCAAAATGTGCCATCAGGCTCAGCAAGCCAACGGTCTTAAGGGCTACAGTTTTCCCGCCTGTATTAGGCCCGCTGATCACCAGCACGTTCTCCTCAGGGGATAGCTGGAAAGAAACCGGAACGACAGCGTGTTGCCCCATGCTGTCAATCAGGAGCGGATGACGTGCTTCCTCCAGGGCAAGTCCTGTACTCTGGGACAACTTGGGGACAACATAGGAGAAGCGCTGGGCAAACTCACAGATGGAAAAAACTTCATCAAAAAAGGTGACAATCTCCTCAACCTGGGTCAAGCCTTCCAGGTTGTCCCGCGCCTGGTCAGTCAGAGACGTCAGAACCTTGCGAAGGATCTCCAATTCCCTTTGTCGATGGTAGAGAAGCTCATTATTCAGGGGCACTGACGCCAGGGGTTCAACAAAGACCGTTCCACCCGACGAACTGACGTCATGGGTAATGCCCGGAATCTCATTCTGATGCTGCACCAGAACCGGCAACACATACCGTTCGGCGCGCTGTGTGATGAAGGGCTCTGGAATCAGATAGCGGGCTTTTTGCCCCTTCAGAAAACGTCCGAGCTGCTCCTGAAGCCGACTTCTGATCTTGTCTTGTTGTCGACGAGCTTCCCTTAATTCGGGATAGGCCTCCTCGCGGACCCCACCAGCAGGATCCAGGGACCGCTCGAGCTCCTCCATGAAAGCGAAAGGAACCACCAGGGTATCAGTGATCTCCCTGAGCCGATTCCAATCACCCTCCTGCAGCAACGAAGTCAGGTGTTCTCCTGCCTTCAAGAGTTCGAGAAGTTCGCGGAGTTCAACTCCTTCCAGAAGATCACCAGATCGTTGCAGAGTCTCTAATATGGGACGACAGTCGGGAAGGTGGCGAAACCCGGGCCGTCCTCGTTCCTTGTAGTACTGGAGAGCTTCTACGACCAGTTGGAGGCGATGTTGCAGTTCTTCCAGGCGTCCTAGCGGGACTGTCTGGAGGATTCGCTTCTGCCCAGCCGGCGTATGAGCAAATCTCGCGACGATATCGAGAACTTGCTCAATTTCGAGGAGATGAACCGATTCAGCGTCCATAAGGGAGCAATCCTGAGCACACTGGGCGAGACTCACTCAAGAGTAACCGTGCCGTCAGATAAGGACCAGGACAATGACGAGAGTCCTAACTTTCGTCTTCAGCCCGAGACACTGTGTGGAAGTCTCTTTTTCGATTGATCAAGCTGGCGACGTAACCTGCCCCGAATCCGTTATTGATATTAACCACCGTCACATTTGAAGAGCAGCTGTTCAACATACCCAGGAGGGCTGCAAGGCCATTAAAGGACGCCCCATAGCCGACACTGGTGGGAACCGCTATAACCGGGACGTCAACCAGGCCCCCTACCACACTCGGCAGGGCACCTTCCATTCCTGCCACGCAGATAATGACGCTACATTGATTGAGGCGCTCCACCTGGTTGAGAATTCTATGCAATCCTGCTACGCCGACATCGTAACAAGCCGTTACTTTGTTGCCCAGCGCCCTGGCCGTAACCAGTGCCTCCTCGGCAACCGGAATGTCAGCAGTTCCGGCCGAAAAGACTCCAATGGTCCCTGCTCCATTATCTTGCGGCTCGCGGATCACGGTTAGAGTGCGGCTATCTGGATAGTAGGCTGCAGCAGTGAAACGCTGCTTCAATGAATCAAATACTCCGGGTGGTGTGTGTGTTACTAAAAGGTTAGGGTGGTGTTCCAGGATGTTCTCGGCGATGCTGACGATTTGATCTTCCGATTTGCCTTTGCCAAAAATGACTTCTGCAAATCCATGCCGCAGGGAACGATGATGATCTACCTTAGCAAATCCGAGGTCTTGAAAGGGAAGCTTACGGAGGCAGCTCTCAATTTCAGCCTCACCGATCTTCCCCTCCTTGTATTCCTGTAAAGCCTTGCGAAAACTTTCCGGGATCATCGATTCAGGTCGTAGCCCGCTGCGAGCTTTCCTTACGCTGATCTTCGAGAACGGCTCGACGGCTGAGACGGATCTTGTTGTCGAAACCGACCTCCAGCACCTTCACCAAGATCTTGTCCCCGGCTCTTACTTCCTGCCGAATATCCTGAATTCGACGGTCTGCGATCTCGGAAATATGAAGCAAACCTTCGGTACCGGGCAAGATCTCAACAAAAGCGCCAAAGTCGACCACCTTCACGATCTTCCCGAGATAAGTCTTGCCCACCTTCGGAACGGCTGTCAGTTCCTCAATCCGGGCAATCGCTTTCTCAGCACTGGCTGCATCGGTGGACGCGATCTTGACGGTCCCATCGTCCTCGATATCGATCTTGACTCCAGTTTCCTCGACGATGCTCCGAATCATCTTACCGCCAGGGCCGATAACGGCACCGATCTTCTCGGTAGGTATCTGAATTTTGGTGATTTGAGGAGCGTATCGCGAGATAGCTTCGCGGGAAGCAGAGATGGTTTCTGCCATTTTTCCAAGGATGTAGAGACGTCCCTGACGCGCCTGTTCCAGTGCCTGGGAGAGAATTTCGTGAGTGACTCCCGTGATCTTGATATCCATCTGGAGGGCGGTAATCCCGTTCTCCGTACCCGCCACCTTGAAATCCATATCTCCATAATGATCTTCGAATCCCGCGATGTCGGAGAGGATGGCGTACTTGTCACCTTCTTTTACGAGGCCCATTGCAATACCGGCCACCGGGCGCTTCAGCGCTACGCCGGCATCCTGAAGGGCCATCACGCCCCCACAGACAGAAGCCATCGAAGACGAGCCATTGGACTCGAGAATGTCGGATACCACGCGAATGGTATAAGGAAAGTCCTTCTCTTCCGGTAGCATGGGCAGAATCGCACGTTCGGCAAGAGCCCCGTGTCCAATTTCTCTCCGTCCCGGGCCTCTTAAGAATTTGACTTCGCCGACACTGAAGGGTGGGAAATTGTAATGCAACATGAACCGCTTCGAGGATTCGCCGGTCAGTTCGTCGAGCCGTTGCACATCTTCTCCTGTACCAAGTGTGACGGTGACAAGCGCCTGCGTTTCACCTCGGGTAAAAACGGCTGACCCATGCGTCCGCGGAAGAACGCCGACTTCCGACGTGATGGGCCGGATTTCGTCAAACTTTCGTAGATCTGGACGTTGTTCCTTTTCCAGCAATTCGGAACGGAAGATTCTCTCCTTCAGGTTTGAGAAAGCCCGAGAAGCTTGCAAGCGTTTCTCCGGCTCTTCCTCCGGAAACTCTTCGACAATTTGCTTCTGGTACTCGTCCATCTTCCGATTACTGGGCAGCTTTTCTTTGATATAGAGCGCTTCCAGAATCAAAGGCGTGGCTTTCTCCTCCACGTGACGAACGATCTCTGGATCCAGCGTCGGTTCCTCCACAGGAAGTTTCTGGGGGGCAACCCGCTCCTGCAATTCTCGAATCGCCTTGACGATTTCCCGAATTGACTGATGCCCCAGTTCGAGAGCCTCCAGCATTCGCGCCTCGGAGATCTCGTTGGCGCCGGCTTCAACCATCACGATCGCTTCGTCAGTACCCACGACAATCAGATCCAGATCGCTTCTGTTAATCTGTTCAAAAGTGGGATTCACTACCAATTGACCATCCAAGGAGCCGACCCGGACCGCACCCAGCGGACCCTGAAAAGGAATACTTGAAATCGAAAGTGCGGCAGACGCACCGTTTACCGCAAGCACATCCGGATTTACGTCAGGTTCGGCTGAGAGCACCATCGCTATGATCTGTGTCTCTCGATGGTAGCCTTCAGGGAAAAGTGGCCTCAGCGGTCGGTCAATCAAGCGACTGGTCAGCGTCTCTTTTTCAGTGGGTCGACCTTCGCGCTTGAAAAACCCTCCCGGGATCTTCCCCGCCGCGTACGTGTATTCCCGATAGTCGCAAGTCAAGGGCAGGAAATCGATATCCTTCTTGTCCTCGCGGTCCGCACAGGCAGTCACCAGTACCGCCGAATCTCCGGACTGAATATAAACCGCCCCATCCGCTTGCTTTGCCAGTCTACCTGTCTCGAACGATAACTCGCGGCCACCGATCGTGAGGCTTACCTTGTGAATCATCTTCCTCTTTCCTCCGTTTTTATTCTCAAGAATAATCCAGTTGTAGAAAAGCACGGTTGACCGTGCATTTTTACAAATAGACTCTGTTGGTTATGTAAACTGGCAAATTTTCTGACTAATAAGTGGGGAAGAAGGCAGTGTCATCATAGCACACCTCAGCGCCATGATCTCAACCGGATGTTGAAACCGAGCAGGTCTGACTGACAAATAGACAGCAATGACTGACCGCCTACTTTCGAATTCCAAGGCGCTCAATCAACTGCTTATATCGATCGAAGTCTCGCTTCTTCAGGTAATCGAGCAAACGCCGACGTTGCCCAACCAGTTTGAGTAATCCGCGGCGAGAATGGTGATCCTTCTGGTGAGTCTTAAAATGTTCAGTTAATTGGGAAATGCGCTGACTGAGCAGAGCAATCTGTACCTCAGGCGATCCGGTATCAGATTTATGTAATTGGAAGTCCCCTACAATCTGGTTCTTTTGTTCTTTCGCTAACGCCATATTGTTTAGTCTCTAACCTTTGTCCACTCAGCCCCGGGCGCTCCCGGCGCCTCCGTTGAGAAGCAATCAATCTAGCAAAATTCTAACACCATGTCCAACTACTCGGGAGAGGAGCGGACGACTTTGGCTCTGGGATGCGACGAGCGATAGGTCGCAATTAGCTGTTCGATTGCCAAATGCGTATATTTTTGAGTGGTGGCGAGTGTTTCGTGGCCCAGCAACTCCTGTATTGAGCGCAAGTCCGCTCCCGCATTGAGCAGGTGGGTCGCGAACGAGTGGCGAAAAAGGTGCGGATGAACATCGAGAGCAAGGGCCGCGTCTCGCGTATACTGGCGGATATTCCGCTGCACAGACCGAGCGGTTATTCTCCCACCCTGGAGGTTCAAGAAAAGCGCGTTTGGGTGATTCGCCCGTCTGGATCTCCTGAGCAGTTTCTTTCGAACAGGCAAATAGGAGCGAAGCGCTTTTGCAGCATTCTCACCAAAAGGCACCAGTCTTTCCTTCTTTCCTTTCCCTCGCACTTTCACAAGACGCTCGCGCAGTGCCACATCTTCCAGGTTCAAGCCAACCAACTCGCCGATTCGCATTCCTGTCGCATACAGCATCTCGAGAATGGCGCAATCGCGAATCCCTCCATCGGTCTTATTTCCCGGCAAACCAAGGACAATTTCCACTTCTTCGCGCGAAAGAAATCGAGGCTGAGACTTGTCCTGACGGGGTGTTCTGACCAGGCGAGCGGGATTGACCTGGATGACGCCTTCCTGATGCAAAAAGCGAAAAAAGGATCGCAGAGTTGCCAGTTTCCGGGCAATCGTGCTCCGTTGCTTGCCACCCTGGTGAAGGTGGCCGAGAAACTCGCGAATGCTTAAATGATCGATCTCGACCGGAGAGATAACCTCATCGCGACGACAACGGCTCAAGAAAGCGTGGAACTCCTTCAGATCGTGTTGATAACTGCAGACAGTATGCGGCGAGTAGTTCCTTTCGAAACGAACGTGCTTGAGAAACGAATCAATCCACTGCTGCATGGACTTCTTCCATCAAGTGGGGCGCTGAGCCCTCACGTTAATGTCATAGGCTTTCAGCTTGCGGTGGAGATGACTTCGCTCCATCCCAATTGCTTCAGCGGTCCTCGATACATTCCCGTTGTTCTCAATCAGGCTTCGAAGAAGAAACTCCCGTTCGAACTCCTCTCGGGCCTGTTGCCAGGTCATCCCTCCGGTTGATCTCTGTCGGTCCCCTCGGAGAATCGCCATCGGAAGGTCGAGAACATCCACTTCCTCCTGGGGGCTCATGA
>DATGOF010000544.1:0-3001 GCA_035306285.1 Acidobacteriota bacterium
CCGGATCCGCTTGGGATCGAAAGTATCGATCCCATCGAAAACGTCGAGGCCCGCCATGCGGATCATCGGGCCGAAGCGCCCGTGCCCGAGGTTGGGCCAGTAGCAGACCTCGCCGTTACGGATTCGGACCAGGTCTGTCAGCCCGTCTCCGGACATATCGGCCAGATAGACGGACTGTGTGCCATCATTGAAGATGACTCGTGGCCCATTCTCTTCATCCAGTGCCTGTTGGACCGTCTCACCGGCGGAAAATCCTTGTTCGGCAAGCGACGGGTACCAGGTGAGCGTCTTGTCTTCGGTCAGCAGGATGTCGGCATGGCCGTCGCCGGTAAGATCGATAAATTTCAGATTAGGGTCCTGCCAGGGTAGATTCGGAAGTGAGGAGAACGGCTTAAAAGACTTCCATGTTTTTTCCCGGGTTCGTTCATAAAATCCAGGGGTCGGACCCTCCCATTCGACCAGATCCAACCGGCCGTCGCCAGCCAGGTCGACAAGCTGCAGTCGGCCTTCGGAAAGATGAGAGGAGGAGGGCCTCTCCTCGACCTGAACCAGAGGAGAAAAGCGAGCCATCACATGGGCTTTGCCTTCACTGTCTTCAACTGGAAGTGGGCTCAGATTTCGCTTGTAAAACCAGGCATCACCCTGTTCGGTCAAAATTCCGGACAGCCCTGTCCCGTCGATGTCTATCCATCGGTAGCGGCTGCCATCCAGCCCTTCGGGCAGATTCTCGAGGCTTTCGGGGGGAACCGCAATCACTTCGTCCTGCATCACCGCCTCGCTGTACTCGAATTCGAGCGCGGGCAGCGATTTCTTCAGGTAGGTCCCTTCCCCCCGAAGAACGTATCCAGATTGCTTAACGCCTGTGATAAACGATGCGATGGGACTTTCCTTGTATGCAAACTCGGTGGAGCGGACCAAGTAGTCGTCCGCCCCCAGTTCCTGCGGAAAATGATGAAACATCAACACGCGGCGGCAGAGTCGGTAAGTGCGCACTTCAAACCCGGAGCGGTAGGTGGAAAACGAATCCAGACGAATTGGCCAGTCCGGAGTTCGATCCAGACTTGCCTGCACAAGCTCGCGGCCCTCCGGGTCCTGGGGAAGCTTCAAGTAATGTCCATCGTCGTAATCAAAAATTACCTCGAAGAGCCAGTCATTGCGCTCCGAGAGATCTTCTCTGAATTCTCGAGGCAGATCGGAGTCCTGCTCAACCGGGGTCTTGTTGCCATACAAGATCCGCTTTAGATAGCGGTTGGCCGACCGGCCGGCATCAGTTCGATGTTGTTCCTGTGCTTGCGAAAGGCTGACCCCGTTCGAGTCTTCGGCCTGGTATTGGTAATAGATTGCGTTCCCCCGGTCGTCATAGCTCTCACAAATCAGCCAGCTGAATATCCGGCGACCGGACTCTTGAGAATCGGGATCTTCGATTCTGCTCTCGCTTGTTCGGCCATAGACAGTCGTGACGTTGTCTCTCGAGATTGAGCGCCAGTGCGTCTCCCCGGTATCCCGGTTAGTCCACCGTTCGATGCGGGCAAAGAGCCCCTCTAGCCTGGGTCGATAGCGGGATATGGTGTACGCCACTCCGTCGACCACACGGGGCGGCACCATCTCAAGTTGCCACTGGCCCTCCTTCTCGACTAGAACCGGAACTAGGTCCTCCGCGCCGGATAGGATAAAGACGTCTGACTCCTCTGCATCCTGATATCTGGGTAGTCCCTTGTCGGTCTTCCGGGTGATCGAAGGGACCGCGAGGTTCCAACCGAAGCCGAACGGCCCGTTGCCGGCTCCCGAATCATAGGAAAGCTCGAGTTGTGGCCCGAAGCCGGAGCGGCCGGAGCTGCTAAAGATGGGTACGTTCAGGGAAGCGGTTCCGGTGACCGGGTTGGCAGTAAACTTCTCACCTAGACCACGGATGGCTCCGCCACCCTTTGGCAAGCTGACAGAAGGTGGCGTGCGCAGCTGATCGTGATCCGTTAGGTTGTTTCGAGATTTTGCGGAACTCTGAGGCGCGCTTCCTGTATCTGGCTCCAACGCCTTCTCATCTTTCTGCTGTCAAACAGGATAAGAAGTTCTAGAGTTGTACAAGTCCACTCAGACCGTGCTTACTTACCGGCGCGGAGCCAATGAGAAGCTAATTTAGAGTGTGTTCGCCAGTGCAACAAGTTCCTTCCCGAACGTGCTTGGCAGCCGATTCCCGTAGCGTTTGGGTCACCCTTCTGCGGTCACCGTAGTAGAAAATCTAGCCATGATAGCAGCCTCTTTTTGCCGAGTCTACGGAAACATCGGCAGAAACCGATTGTCTCAGAGGGATTTACGCCTTTTCGTGTCAGCAAGAAGTCAACTGTCCGGTTTTCTGTAGCAAATGAAATGTCCGGTCTGGTTGATCAAGAGAACATGAGGTGACCGTCGTCGCCGAGCCTGTGGGAAAGTGGGAAACAACGGATCGGCAGAATTGAACTGAAATTGCCGAAGTTGTTTTCCACTTTTCCATCAGGCAGAAGGATTTCTTTCTTTTTTGCTTCTTTTTTCTTTCTTTAATCCTCACAGAGCTTTCCACACCGATCCTCAGGCCGCTTCGCTGAGCAGCTGACCCTGCTGGTCATAGACTCCCAGCAGGTGAGGGCCGTAGTAGAGACTGATCAGCCCGTCCAGATGCTCACAGACCAGCACCTTGCAGCGCGCCATCGAGTAACGAAAGCGCTGTTTTTCAATCTGCAGAACTCGTCGCTGGTAGTGCACCGTGTTGTCGTTCTGAACCACCCGGTGTTCCTGTCTCGAGAAGATTTTGTTGAGGTCCGCTCCATCGGCCGAGACAAAGGCCGTGCCTTCTTGAGCCGGCTCGACCGCAAACTTTCGATTGTGAAAATCGATCCAGTATTCTCGAAGAAAACGGTTGGCTTCGATTACACTATCCATGTTGTGCAGGCGCAGCTCCTGGGGTAGCCGGCCTTGCCAGGTCCCGAAGAGTCGCTCACAACGTCCTCGGGCCTGCGGTGAGTTGGCG
>DATGOF010000545.1:0-5766 GCA_035306285.1 Acidobacteriota bacterium
CTAGCCCGGATTTCTCACCAGTAAGAGATGGGGGCTTGATTTCTGCCCTGTTTGGACGAACGACGGGTCGATTCCAAGCTCATTGGGGGGGTTGATCAAGCTTCTGAAGGGGTAGATGCGAGGAAAAACCCTGAAAATCACTCATATTCTCTTTTAAGTAGCTGTATTTAAGCGATTTAAGGTATATTTCGCCTCGAATCCGCTTGAACTGTCCCCGGTTAACTCCTGTTCGGCCTGCTCTTTCAGCAGCGCAACGCTGCCCAGGCCCGCTCAAACACGTCGGCATCCGGACAGCCCGAGGTCAGGGCAATCAGAACACGCCTGACCGAGATGCGAATCAAGGCTCCGATTCGAAGTAGCCGTAGCCGAATCGTTCCGCACTGTGCCCGCGCCATTCGGGTTCCCCGCAGTGCCAGCCGCCGTAATCCTTCCATCATCAAATAGGCAAAGGCCGAAAAATACAGCCGCAGCTGATTGGAGGCCATGGCCTGTGTACTGGTTCGATCCGAAAACAGTTCCATCTGCTGTTCCTTGATCCGATTCTCCATCTCGCCCCGAGCGCAGTACAGCTTCTCGTACAGCGCCTGCTTTTCCCAACAGCCGGCACTGAACGAGGTCACCACGAAACGGGGATTTTCCCCCTTCGCCAGATATTCCGCCTTGCCCACTACACGGCGTTGTCGACTCCAACTCTTGCGAGTCCGGTACTCAAAGTCGGCAAAGACTCGGGCGGCTTCTCCCCGCTGTTCATATTGAGCTCGGGCTTCTGCCATCGACTGCTCCAGTCTACGCTTCAACCGTTCGTTCTTGGCCAGTCCGAAGACGTAGTCCACTCCATTTGCTTCCGCCCACGTCATCAGTCCATCCCGGCAGAACCCGCTGTCGCCCCGCAGCGTGATCCGCACCTCGGGCCAATGTTCCCGCAGTTGCGCGACGATCCGCTCGACTTCCTCCAGAGCTCCTGCCGACGCATCGATGTTCGACGGCCTTAAGCGGGCGCACAGCAGATGGCGGCCGGCAAAGATATACAGCGGCAGATAACAGTAATGGCCGTAGTATCCGTGAAAGAATCGCCCTTCCTGACTGCCGTGTACCGGATCATCGGTGGCGTCTAAGTCCAGCACCACCTCTTCGGGTGGCGATTCCTGCGCTTCCACATACAGCTCCACCAGCAAGCGATCTGCCTGCTCCTGGTCAAACGCGATCTTCTTGTAGCGTTCCCCCTCTCCGACTTCTTCTCCGCTCAGTTCCAATCGGTTCAGCGTGCTCTTGCCCGCCAGCGGCTTTCCCCGATCTTCCTGCCGTCGCCTCTCCTGTCCTTCGACGTCTCGCTTGCCCGCCAGCAGCGCCAAAAGAGGATCCCGGCACAGATCATCGTGATCATTCAGGTCTTCGTAGCCCAGCGCCAGCCCGTACACTCGCTGCCCCACCAACTCTTCCACTCGATGCTCAATCCGTTTCGGGTCTCGTCCATCTTCGAAACAGCTCGCCAGCCGTTCCACCAGGCTTAACTGGCAATCGACTTCTCGCAACAGCACTCCCCCGCCATGCGAGCTGATCGTCCCGCCTTCGAAGTTGGCCTCCACTTTGCGCTGAAAATGATGGTGAAATCCGAAGCTCTTTTGGGTACACTCTGTAGACATAAGGGCTGCTCCTTCTGTTGGCTTTAACTCTTTCGGTCAAAAGATTTTATGCCACAGATAGCAGCCCTTTTCTACTCCTCTGGTGAGAAATCCGGGCTAGTCGAGAGCCCGGATCGAATGGTTTGCTGCTGGATCCTTCGGGGCATTTAGTTCTGTGCCAGCACGGGGACCGACAGATTGCCCGTCTCGAGAAAGACGGCTCGCAGACGATTCTGGTCTCTGAGTATCAAGGGAAGCGATTGAATAGCCCCAATGATGCCACCTTCAAATCCAACGGTGATCTTTACTTCACCGATCCACCGTACGGTCTCAACGGTCTGAACGATGATCCCGCCAAAGAGCTCGATTTCAATGGGGTGTACAGGCTGACTCCAAAAGGCGAGTTGACGCTGTTGACTCGCGAAATGAGTTTTCCCAACGGCATCGCCTTTTCTCCCGATGAGAGCGTTCTTTACGTGGCCAATTCGGATCCTAAGAAAGCGATCTGGATGGCCTTCCCAGTCAAGAACGACGGTACCCTTGGCACCGGGAATGTCTTTTACGACGTGACGTCCCAGGTGGGCCAGTATCCCGGGCTTCCGGATGGTCTAAAAGTCGATCGGAAAGGGAATCTGTTCGCAACCGGTCCGGGAGGTGTCAGCATCTTCAGTCCTGATGGGCAGCTCTTGGGACGAATCGATACAGGGGTGGCAACCGCTAACTGTGGCTGGGGAGATGATGGATCCGTTCTGTATATCACTGCCGACAGCTATCTTTGTAGGGTCAAAACCAACACCAACGGTCTGCGGTGAAAGTTAGCCCGACGCGGCCGGAGCATGCTCTATGGCGGAGAACAGTGAGCAGGTACGTGTGTTTGGGTCACTCGTTCACCCGGAACCTTTCTTCCAGCTCCGCCGGATTTGATCAGTAAGAGGTAGCCGGAGACTGAGGGAGAGGGTAGGACCGGGCGTGCCAGCTTTCCGAAAAGCAACGCTCGAAACGTCCTTGCCTGAAATCGGACAGGTTAGTCAGCAATGTATCGAAGACATGCGTATCCGGTGTTACCGCTCCAGACTCAACGGTATTGAAGAAATCGAGGTGGCGTTGAGCCTGAATCTTACCGTCCTTGTCACGAAAATAGACGAGGTCCGTTTCCAGTGGATTGAGTTCAGAAGACCCCGCAATCTCTTTGAGCACTCGGAAAAAACTATCAACCGAACAGCCGGATATGCCTCCCGGACATTCGGCCACGGTGACCAGAAAACGATTTTCGATGATCTGGAAACTGGCTCTCACGGGAGTTCCGTGGGAATTCCAGGATGGCAGAAAGGTGTTCAGCTTCTCTTCAATGAATTGCCGATCCGCATCCGTTAGTGAATTTGCAAAACCATGGATCCAGATTTGGGCGTTGTCGGTGAAGTCAACAAAAGCATCCGTCATCTCAATGTAATCCTTCCATTTGTGCGCTTCCGATTCGGCATATTACTATATCAAAGGCCACATCCTGTGTGCCTCGACCGAGCTTCTCCGCGGTAGTATCTCTGGTCGTTCTACCTCGACCCGACCGGCAGCCAATCATGGAAGCCTTTCGTAACGACCATGGTAGTAGATAAGTGGTCGCTTACGGCCCACTTCCTCATGGAGAGTGATCGATTTCACCAGGCCGAGGAGGATTGTGTGGTCGCCTCCCGGCAAAGCTTCTTCCACTTCACACTCAATCGCGGCCAACGCATCTTTGATCAGTGGAAGCCCGGTTACACCTTCAACATACTCTCCCTGTGCGCGATCCGAACCCGGGGTGGAATAGTGAATCGCCACTGTCTCCTGACCCTCGGAAAGAATATTAACAGCGAATCTTCCCACCTTAAGGAGGTCTGAGAGCCCTCTCAAGCGATTGTCGAGGCACACCAGAATCAAGAGTGGATCCAACGAAACCGAAGTGAACGCATTCACCGTGACACCGTAAGGAATTTCATTCTCATTCGTGGTCGTGACGACCGTGACTCCGGTGGGAAAGAGACTCATTACTTGCCTAAAGGTATCGGGTGTGGCGGGCAGTGAGGTCGTATTGTGAGTCGACATCTGGAGAATCTATAGTATCAAACTGTTCGAACAGATAATGGCAGCGGACCGATCAGCTGTTGTGGTTGTTGCTTCGGCGGTCGTAATCCGTGACATCAATGGAGGTCAAATGACAGGCAGGTTTGAGGGTTCAGGGGTAATGGTAACAGGAGGCGCTTCTGGGCTTGGAGAAGCTACCGTTCGCGCCTTCCACTCTCGGGGAGCCCGAGTTTTAGTCATCGACTCTGACGAAAAAAGAGGAGAGCAGGTGGCTTCAGAAATGGGTGAACGGGTTATTTTTCTGCGGGCGGATGTCTCATCCGATAAAGAATTAGAAGCATGCTTTGAGAGAGCCGGGAGGCTGCTGCCGAATGTTCGGGTGGCTGTACACTGTGCCGGGATTGTCCTGGGAGAAAAGATCCTGGGTTCTCAGGGGATTCACGACCTTGAGCGATTCCGTCATGTCATCGATGTTAATCTGGTAGGGAGTTTTAATCTTCTCAGACTGGCTGCCCGGTACATGAGCACAAATGAGCCGGATGGCGAAGGGCAGCGGGGAGTAATCGTGCTGACGGCGTCGGTGGCAGCTTTTGAAGGACAGATCGGACAGGCAGCATATTCAGCATCGAAAGCAGGAGTACACGGGATGATCTTGCCGGCGGCCCGAGAACTGGCCAGTTCAGGCATTCGAGTCTGCTGCATCGCTCCGGGAGTTTTTCAGACACCCATGATGGCTGGTTTGCCCGAAAAGGTAAGGAAGAGGTTGGAAGAGCAAATCCCTTTCCCCCCGCGGATGGGTCGTGGAGAAGAGTACGCATCCCTTGTTCTTCAAATGGTCAGCAACCCGATGCTTAATGGGGTGACCGTACGTCTGGATGGTGCTCTTCGGATGCCCCCACGATAGCAGAACCTTTGAGTCATCGGTATACCTGCTCCCCCTATGATGAAAGGTTTGTAATTTCTAGAAATTGCAATCGTTTGATCCAGAATCGTTGTGCTGACAGCTTTAGAAAGGATAGGTTCAGCTTAGATGGTTGGTGATCTGGGGGAACCCTGGGCGCTCACTGCTGAGCAAGTTCTGAATACATTGGAGGTTACGCAAGACCAGGGTCTCGCTGACCATCAGGTCCAAGCGCGCAGGAAGCAGTTCGGACCAAATCTGCTGAAACGCACCCGGAAGAGAACGGCCTGGGAAATTTTGGTTTCCCAATTCAAGAGCTTGATCATTCTCCTCCTGGCTGCCGCTGCTGCTGTCTCCCTTGCTTTCGGAGAGTGGGTGGACTCTATCGCCATCGGTGCGGTTCTCATTATCAATACTCTGATCGGTTTCTTCACTGAGCTGAAGGCCAGACGCTCAATGGAGGCACTTTACCGTCTTGGCACGGTGCAATCCCGAGCCTTGCGCAACGGGAAGGTGACCGAGCTCTCAGCGGAAGAACTCGTACCCGGCGATATCATCGAGCTCGAGGGTGGAGACGTGATCACGGCAGATTTGCGTCTGATCGATGCAGCCAATCTACAAGCCGACGAATCCGCCCTGACAGGTGAATCGGTTCCGGTAGCGAAGGACACACATCCTCTTCCCAAAGACGTTCCTCTTGCAGACCGCCGGAATATGGCCTTTAAGGGTACTTCCATCACCCGCGGAAGTGGTTTAGGGGTCGTCATTGCCACCGGGATGAACACCGAAATTGGCAAGATTACTCAGCTGGTGGAGGAGGCCGAAGAAGAAAGAACACCCCTGGAGCGCCGTCTTAACGACCTTGGTCATCGGCTGGTTTGGGTTACGCTCGCCATAGCTGTTGTTGTCGTCGTGAGCGGTCTCATGGCCGGTAAAGACAGCCTGCTCATGATCAAGACCGGAATCGCTCTCGCAGTGGCCACCATCCCGGAAGGTTTGCCGATTGTTGCAACAATCGCGCTGGCCAGAGGCATGCTGAGGATGGCTCGCAAGCGCGCCTTGGTCACGCGTCTTTCGGCAGTGGAAACGCTCGGAGCCACTAACATCATCTGCACAGATAAGACCGGTACCCTCACGGAGAACCGAATGACGATCGTCAAGGTCAAGACGGCATCAAACACT
>DATGOF010000546.1:0-2451 GCA_035306285.1 Acidobacteriota bacterium
TAACCACGGTCTACCCCGGTCTGATGCGCACCGGGTCTCACATCAACGCTTTATTTAAGGGGAAGCAGAAGCGGGAGTATGCCTGGTTCTCGCTTGGGGCAGCAGCACCTTTCCTGTCGATCGATTCAACCACGGCCGCAGAAAAGATCGTACGTGCTGCTCGAAGAGGCAAGGCCCACCTGATGTATCCGTTGATCGCGCGGACGGTCGATATCAAGAAGACCCTGTGCCCAAATCTCTTCGCGCTGGCTTTGACAGTTGTTAACAGACTTCTTCCCGGACCTCCTCACAAAGATACCGGTCTTCGACGCGGCAGAGATAGCCAGTCCTGGATCTCACCTTCACCCCTAACAGCACTGGGTGACCGTGCCGCAAGGCGGAACAACGAACTCTGAACGGCATATCCGGAATTCAGTCTCGAAGGGCATACAATCTCGACAGCGACCGGTCGCCACTTTCCAGCGCTTGCGCGGCATCTTCTGCCGACGTCTGTCTCAGTCGTTTGACATCAGGAGCGATTGCCGAAATCGCCTCAATCAGAATTTCGTAAGGTCGAAAGCCCACCAATAAGATGGCCCTGCCGCCTGAGCGGACAACCAGAGAAGGGAAGCGGTTGATCTCCCTGAAGCTGGCGTCCTGAAAATCCTGACGCAATAATTCCAGCGCCTCATTTCCCCGCAAATCCTTCATGAACCGTGGATAGTCGAGCAGGCCGGAATCTGAGACCCGACCTGCGATGTCGCGGAGGACGCCCCAATCACCAATATTTTGTCCTTCGACCATAAACTGGCGTCGCAGATGCCACAACAGGAACTCACCGGCCTGCCGGCTCTGCATTTCTGCCGCTTTGAACGCGAGGCAAGCAGGATATGAAGAGTGGGGAGGATCAACCAGCCATACTCTTTCATTGAGAGGGATCCGAGCCATTTCTCGGACCTGTATCCAGTAGGGCGCCATCTGTGAAGGATTGCTGACCGAATTCAAAGGATCACTGAAAGAGTTCCAGCTCGAGATAAGCCCTCCCATGCGGTACTCCCAGATCAATTGTCGGCCGAATTCGAAGCGCAACCTCCACCAGTGGGGCTCGAATGCCCAACTCCAACAACAGAGGGGATCTGTATAGTAGGAAACTCTTAGAGTATTGTCAGGTTGTTTTGGCTTGGGCCATTTCATACTCCGACCACTGCATCTCTTTGCTCTCAACGGCTTTCTTGATTTCTTGAGATCTCTCCTTGCTCATCTTCTTGTTCAGTTTGCTGACGTCGCTTTCACTCTTTTTCGTTCCGGCGACCTCCTGCTGCAACAAACCTTTCGTCTGTGTCACATGTTCGATCGGATCTTCGACGTACTCCCAGCTTTCACCCGGGCCCCAGGGACCCTGCCCCTCGTTCCACGGGCCCCGGCTGCTGCGGCCGTTAGACATATTGAAGTAGACGTTCGTGTAGCGAGGGTCGCCTTGCAGTATGCCGGGAGGAAAGTTGGGCTGAATTGTTTCCAGTGCCGCCGAGAATTGCTGAAAGTGCGCCACTTCCCGCGTCATAAGAAACTGCAGGGTTTCCTGAACGAGAGGATCCTGCGTGAACTGAAGGAGATATTCGTAGACGATCTTGGCTCGCGACTCGGCAGCAATATTCGAGCGAAGATCGACTGTCAGATCACCATTGGCGTTCACGCATGAGGCTGTCCAGGGTACACCGGCACTATTTGTCAGGTTCGGTCCGCCTCCCGTAAGAACCAGGAACTGAGGATCGGTGAGAGCCTCATGTATGAGGTCCTCCTTTTCACCCTTGCCCTTCATTAACCGGGAAAGATAGGTGTTTTCCACAGCGTTTTTCAGCTCACCATTGACTCCATTCAGCAGCATTGTAATTGTGGCTCCAACGATCTCGAGGTGGCTGAGTTCTTCGGTGGCAACATCCATCAAAAGATCGTATTTGTCAGGATAGGGCTTGCGAGCGGCGAACGACTGAACGAAATACTGCATGGCTGCCTTCAGCTCGCCATTCCCACCGCCAAATTGCTCCAGGAGCAGTTTGGCAAATCGAGGGTCGGGAGCAGAGACACGGGCATTAAACTGTAGTTCCTTGACGTGATAAAACATAAAGGCTCCTTTGTGAGGAAATATGATGAGTATTACTTCCATCTTCACCTATGCCAGGACCTTCTTCCACTGAACGCCGAACTAAAATCTCGAAGAAATGAACGGCCAATGCATTCATCGAAAGCCGCGATGGCTGCGTCACACTGACGAAGACGCCACCCGATTTGCGGGAATTTGGAGATGCCTTCTTTCTGACTTCCCGGAAACCCCTAGCCGGTGTTGCGATGGCTCGGCGAAATGATTTAGCTCAAGAAAGATTTTCCTCGATCCAGGGTCTCTGTGATACACCTCTTCTGTCAGGACTCTTCGGCAGGAAAGAATCTGATATCGACTCAACATTTCTTTAACTG
>DATGOF010000547.1:0-3993 GCA_035306285.1 Acidobacteriota bacterium
ATTACTTCAAGACCGTCCAAACCAGCGAGACGACGTATACCCCCTTTATCGGTCCCTCGGACCGTGCTGCCACTCACCTCAACGAGGAGATCATGAAGACGTATCGTGAAGCGCTGAAGCCTTTTTATTACGACTCGAGCAGGTTCGACACCTATCTCGAGCAGCTGGGCATCCAATACCCGACCATCAAACCACCCGATGACAGGGGAGGGAATTAGCTTGCCTCCAGATGATTCGTCCTGTTTTAACCTCGACGGCGGGATACGAACCGGACCAGAGTCCGATCGCCGCGGAAATCGATGGTTGCCGACTCTGCTGTCCGGCAGAATTTCTGCGCTCGCCGTTTTGCTGTTGCTCATCTCTGGCGCCGACTCTCGCGCGAGCAGTTTCGAGTCACTAGCGGGCTTCGGGTATGAGGCGATCTACCGCTGGACCGATACCTGCAATGTGTATGTCATCCGAAATGGTGAACGAGCCATCCTAATCGATTTGGGTGACGGTTCGGTTCTCGACCACCTGGAAGAGATCGGGGTGAAGGAAGTGGAATGGGTGCTTCTGACGCACCATCATCGAGAACAGATCCAGGGGCATCCGCGCCTCCGAGGTACCGGTATAGGAGTTGCCGGTCCGGAAGGTGAACGAGAGCTTTTCGAGAACCCGACTCGGTTTCGAAAAATGCGGCCGCAGCTTTCCGATCGATTTTCCGTTTATGGTTCCAGTTACGTGCGTCCACCGGTAGAGCCGCTGGTTCTCGATCGGCGTTTCAAGAGGATGGATCGTTTCCAGTGGGGAGATTACGAGTTCTGGGTCGTGGAAACTCCGGGAAATAGCCCGGCAGCAGTGTCCTATATGGTCAACCTCAACGGCCACTGGCTGGGGTTCTCGGGCGACGTCATACTCGATGATTCGCGCATGCATACCTGGTTCGATAGCGAGTGGGATTACAGTTTTGCGTCCGGGATCTATGCATTGTACAGATCCGCTGTCCTACTGGAGAAGTTCGAGCCTCGCCTCCTATTGCCTTCTCACGGTCCAGTTATCCAGGGTGCTGTAGAGCAGCTTCGAAGCTATCAAGAGAAACTCAAAGCTCTGGAAGGCTTGGTCCTTCGTGGCTATCCCGTTCACACTTTCGCCATCAGCGACCAGGATCCGCTTTCGAAACCGACGGCCGTTCCTCACCTCTGGCAGGTCAGCCCTCACCTCTTCAAGTTTCGAGGACCTAATTTCTGGCCGAATTTCAGCATCATCATGTCCGACACCGGGCACGGGCTGGTGGTCGACTGCGGGCTAATACCTGAGGATTTGCTGGATGACACTCTGGAGGGGATGCGGCAAAGGCTCGGTCTTAAGAAGATTGACGCCATGCTCATTTCCCACATGCATGGGGATCATTTTCTGCAGGCACCCTTTCTTCGAGAGACATGGGGGGCAGAGGTTTGGGTCCTGGACCGTATGGTGGATCAGGTTGAGCATCCGGAGCGATACGACTATGTGGCTGCCGTTCAAGCGTATCCTCAGGGATTCGAATCACTGCCGGTAGACAGGGTCCTTCGCTCCGGGGAAGTGCTCCGATGGCAAGAGTATGAGTTTACTGTCGACTGGATGCCCGGGCAGACCGAGTTTGCCATGTGTTTGCATGGCATGATTGATGGGAAAAAGGTCGCTTTCACCGGTGACAACATCTTTGCTAATCCGCAAGATCCCTCCCAAAACGGCCACGAAGCAATCGTGGCTCGAAATAGCGGCATTCTGGAAGAGGGTTACATTTACGGGGCGGAGCTGCTCAAGAGGATCAAGCCGGATCTGTTGATGGGAGGACACTCCTGGGTGATGCCGGAGCCGGCCGCTCTTATCGAGCGTTACCACCAATGGTCTTTGAAGATACGGGATGCCTTTCGGGAGATCAGTTCGGAAGAGGATTATCGCTACTGGTTCGATCCATTCTGGATTCGCGCGGAGCCCTACCGTGTGCGTCTCCACCCGGGGGATTCCGCCGAAGTACAGATCTGGGTTCGCAATTTTGCCTCTTCAGAACAGCTGCACCAGATCAAGCTTCAGCCACCGCCTGGACTTGTTGCCACTCCCGCAGCGGGGGAAGTAACAGTGCCCGCTGAGCAACGAATGAGTATTCCTGTGGCGATTCGCGCTGAGCGCGGTGTAGAAGCGGGAGTACGTCTGATCGCCATTGATGTTACCGTGGAGGGTAAGCGATATGGTCAGCGCTTCGACTTTATGGTCGAGGTTGCCCAAGGGAGTAGCCCGTGAAGTTGAAGCTGGTGAGCTGGAGTACTGTCACCCTGATTTGCGTTTTTGGCGCCTATGCCCTGTTTCAAAACTTCAGCTCGACAGACCGCGTTATTTCAACCAGCCTCTCCATAGGTGCTATCTACCCAAGGATCTCGCCTGACGGCACTCAGGCGGCTGTCTCTTACCAGGGCTCACTCTGGCGAGTGTCGTTGGAAACGGGTGCTATGGCCCGTCTGACCAGTGGAGAAGGCTTTGATATTCAACCCGCCTGGTCACAAGATGGAGAGCAGATTGCGTTCCTTCGTACCAGAGGTTTCTACACGGGCGAGCTTCGAATCCTTGAGGTGTCTTCCGGACAGGAGAGGGAATTGCCTCGCCTGGTTTCCGCAAGGGGTAAGCTGTTTTTCCACCCGAACGGGGAGCGAATCCTTGGGAGCTTTCGGAGTGATGAGGAGGATGGATATGTGCTCGGGTGGTTTGAAATTGCTTCAGGAAAGGTCAACGCCCTCAGAGCTTCACCGGGATGGCGCCAGAGTTTTGCCTTGTCACACAGCGGCAACTGGGTGATTGCTGCCACCGACCAGGATCAGCCGGGTCATCAGGGGGGCAATTTTGGACCCTACACTGACCTCTGGCAATGGCCGTCGGGAGGGGGTGAACCACGGCTGCTGACACAGTTTCCCGCCCGTGTTTATGATCTTCACTGGAGATCAGACGACCGGGCGCTCTACGTTGTTACCGATCTAGGTGGAGCGCATTACGATATCTGGGAGATTCCTCTCGACGACCCGGACCACGGGAGGCGCCAGCTGACTTTTGGACAAGGCGATGAGGATTCTCCCAGCGTAACCCCCTCAGGTAGTCGGCTGCTCTATACCGATAATCGTTACGGTCCGACATCACTTGTGCTGCGCGACTTAAACACGGGGAACGAGGCGTGGTTGGATGTTTCGGCACTAGATTTCTCCGATTCGACAGGAACGCTTCAGCTCTCGGTGTCGGATGCCGCCACAGGTCGTCCGATCGAGGCACGGGTGGCCATCCGCGACCAGCAGGGACAGTACTATGCTCCGCCGGGATCGCTTTATCGCTTCGTAGCAAATGACCTCCAATTTTATTTGGATCGTAGCGATCGATTCGAATTGCCCGCCGGAGTATACCGGATCAAGGTTCACAGGGGTCCTGAATATCAGGTTGAGGAGGTTGATTTCACGATTCAGCCCGGCCAGGTTCGTGAATTGGCAGTCCGGCTCAGGCGCTGGACGGACCAGAGATCGCAGGGCTGGTACTCCGGCGAAAGTCACATCCATGCCAACTACGGTTACGGCCACTGGTACAACTCTCCTAGGACGGCTCGCTTGCAAGGGGCCGGCGAGGACCTCATCGTGTGCAACTTCATGGTCGCCAACTCGGACGGCGACGGCGTCTTTGATCGAGAATTTTTTCTGGGCTATCCAGATCCGCTGTCCGACGAGGATACTGTCCTTTACTGGAACCAGGAATTTCGCAGCACAATCTGGGGACATATGACGCTGCTTAATCTCACCCGGCTGGTGGAACCGATCTTTTCCGGTTTTCCCCACACCACCCATCCCCACGACTATCCGACGAATGCCATGATTGCCGACCACGTTCACGATCAAGACGGACACGTGAACTACACCCACCCGGCCCACAACGTCAAGGACCCTTATCTGAGCGCCTATTCCGCCAAGGAGCTTCCCATCGATGTAGCTCTCGGTAAGG